>JAZQYS010000609.1:0-17224 GCA_045633645.1 Victivallaceae bacterium
CTGCGGAGATTGCTTCGTCATACATGATGTCTTTATGGAAACAAAATATATCTTCCCGAACTTACAACAAACATTTACAGGCATTGAAACTGATTTTTAAAACTGTACTTCCGGATAACTCTCCTTTTGCGGAACTCAAAGCCAAGCTCCTGGAGCAGGAGAGTCGAAAAGCCTTTACCCGGGAACAAATCAACGCTATTTTTACCAAATTGGATGATCCGGAATTTTACTTGCTGCACAAAGATGAAATGCGGATCGTTCTGATGCTGGGATTGAGTTTCGGCTTGCGTTTGCATGATGCAGTTTGTTTCCAGTGGAGTTATATCAAAGGTGATGCAGTTGAGTTCAAACCGGCAAAGACCAAACGCCGTTCCAAAGAAATGCTTTGCTTGCCCATTCCTTCAATATTGCAGCAGCAATTTGAACTGGCAAAAACATGGAAAAGAAATGAATATGTTCTTCCGCAGATGGCACATCGTTATCAGACAAACTCTTCCGGTATTTCGCAAGACATAAGCAAACTTTTGCGTGCATCGGGAATAGAAACTCTGGAAGCTGCCGACAGTTCAATCCGCCGTCAAAAATACCGTAACAGTTCAGGAGAAATTTGTACCCGTCATATCGGACGTTATTCTTATCACAGCTTCCGTCATACTTTTTGTACCATGGCTGCAAATGCCGGACAAGATCTTTCAATAATCCGTTCCATGGTTGGACACGCCAATATACAAATGACTGAACACTATACGCACTATTCTTTGGATTCCAAACGTCAGGTTATAGAAAGCCTGCCTCTGCCGGATTCGCGAAAAAATGCACCATTACCCACTCCCTTTGCAGAAGCTATTTCCCATCTCCCCGTCACCAAACTTCCCCAACTGGCAGCGACTCTTGAAAACTTGCTGACAGCAGATCAGCAGAAAGAGTTAATGCGGCAACTGAGATAAAATAAAATAAACTCAAGTAACTTGTGCATTTTTTGCACAAGTTACTTGAAAATAAAACTGCAATTGTCTGATGAAATGAGTGATAGAGGTGTTGGGAAAGAAAAACTGCAAAACACTTTTATTTCTGCATAAAACATCAATTAGATAGGATAATATTTGCTTAAAAGTCAAACTTTTTACTTGTATTTTTGAAACAATTGGTCTACATTACTGAAACGATAGAAAAAGGGGGCGTATGCGGGTATCATACAAGCAATCCCGCAAAGAAATGAATCGGAGAAAAATTGATCATGCAGATGTTTGATAACATAAATATGTTTGTGAAAGATGATCTCAAACAGGAAATCCGGGCAGGCAGCAAAGTATCTATCGCGGCGGCGTGTTTCTCTATTTATGCTTATCAGGAATTGAAAGAGCAGTTATCAGAAATATCAGAACTGCGTTTTATTTTTACTTCTCCGACATTTACAACAGAACGCGCTCCAAAAGAAAAACGGGAGTTCTACATTCCGCGTGAAATGCGTGAATCAACCCTTTGCGGTTCAGATTTTGAAATAAAATTGCGTAACGAGTTGACCCAGAAAGCTATTGCCAAAGAATGCGCCGATTGGATACGTCAAAAGGTAAAGTTCAAATCCAATGTGTCCGGCGATATGATGCAGGGTTTTGTCAATGTCGCCAATGAGAATAATTATACCTATCAGCCATTTGCCGGTTTTACGACTGTTGACTTGGGTTGTGAACGTGGAAATAATGCCTTTAATTATGTTCTAAAATTAGACGCTCCTCAAAGCCAAACTTTTCTGCAAACCTTTAATTCTCTCTGGTATGATTCTGCGAAAATGCAGGATGTGACCGAACAGGTCATCGATAATATTTCTGTCGCTTATCGGGAAAACTCACCGGAGTTTATCTATTTTGTTACGCTGTATAATATTTTCAGCGAGTTTCTCGAAGACATTTCTGAAGATGTATTGCCGAATGAAGCAATTGGATTCAAAAACAGTCTGATCTGGAATAAACTCTACGATTTTCAGAAAGATGCTGTTCTTGCCATTATCAATAAACTTGAAAAATATAACGGCTGCATTCTTGCTGACAGCGTTGGTTTGGGTAAAACATTTACAGCATTGGCTGTCATTAAATATTACGAAAAGCGTAATAAGGATGTGCTGGTACTCTGCCCCAAGAAACTGGCAAACAACTGGAACACTTTCAAGGGAAACTATGTGAATAACCCCATTGCAGGAGACAGATTAAGTTACGATGTTCTGTACCACACCGACCTCACACGGAACGGCGGAATTTCCAATGGTATTGATCTTTATCGGCTGAACTGGGCAAATTACGGATTGGTTGTTATTGATGAATCGCACAACTTCCGTAATGGCGGCAATGTATTTGAGGCAGAAGAGGATATTCGCAGAGAAAACCGCTATGCGCGTTTGTTAAGCAAAATTATACGCGACGGTATTCCGACAAAAGTTCTTATGTTGTCAGCGACTCCTGTAAACAACCGTTTCCTTGACTTAAAGAATCAGATTGCTCTTGCTTATGAAGGTCATCCGGAGTTATGGGAAGGCAAGCTGAATGTAACGCATTCCATTGAAGAAATTTTCCGTCAGGCACAAAAAGAATTTAATATCTGGAGCAAGCTTCCTGCAGAGGAACGTACAGCAGATGCCTTGCTGGAACGGCTTGATTTTGACTTTTTTGAACTGCTGGATTCCGTAACAATTGCTCGTTCCAGAAAACATATTGAAAAATACTACGATACAGCTGCGATCGGTAAATTCCCAACACGTTTGGTACCTGATAGTCCCAGACCTTCTCTGACCAATCGTCCGGGAGCGATCAATTACAATGAAATCTATGAGCAGTTACAGGCATTGTCTTTGATGATTTATCTGCCGTCCTGTTTCATTTTTGACAGCGCAAAAGAGAAGTATGGACTTTCGGATGACTCTGACTTTGGCAACCTTTCACAGTTGGGGCGTGAAAAAGGCATTCATCACTTGATGAGTATTGGTTTGTTGAAACGGTTGGAAAGTTCAGTTCATTCCTTCCGGTTGACTTTGGAACGCATCAGGGCTTTGAATGACAGTACCATCAGAATTATTGATCGTTATAAAAAAGTCAAAGATGGTGACTTGTTTGAATTTGCTGATTTTTCAGCAGCTGCCGAAGAGGATGACGAAGTCGGAGATCTTTTCTCTGTCGGTCGTAAAGTAAAAATTGACCTGTCTGATATGGATTATGAATCGTGGCGGCAATATCTGCAAAGTGATCTGGATAATCTGGATCTGCTCATTGAGATGATCAAAGATATTACGCCGGAATACGATAACAAGCTGCAGAATCTCCTTGAGCGTATCAGTGACAAAATCAATAATCCTATCAATCCCGGGAATAAAAAGATTATCATCTTCACGGCTTTTTCGGATACTGCGGAGTACCTTTACAAATATGTCAGTACTTATGTGGCTGAAAATCACAAGCTGCATACGGCAATGATTACCGGTGATGCTGACGGCAGGTCAACCGTTCCCAAGCTGACAATGGACATAAACACCGTACTGACGCTCTTTTCACCTGTTTCCAAAGAAAAGCATCTGCTGTACCCGGATAACAAAGATGATATTGATATTCTGATTGCCACGGACTGTATTTCTGAAGGTCAGAACCTGCAGGACTGCGACTATCTGATCAACTATGATATTCACTGGAACCCGGTGCGGCTTATTCAGCGTTTCGGGCGTATTGACCGTATCGGCAGCAAAAATGAGTGCATCAAACTGGTGAACTAGTGGCACGATATGACGCTTGATGATTATATTCAACTCAAAGACCGGGTGGAAACCCGTATGAAAGTCACGATCATGACCGCTACCGGCGATGATGACCCCATCAATCAGGATAACTCCGGAGAACTGGAATACCGCCGCAAACAGTTGGAGCGTCTGCAGAATGAGGTAGTGGACATCGAAGAGATGAATACCGGAATAACCATTATGGATCTGGGGCTGAATGAGTTCCGCTTGGATCTGCTGGATTACATCAAAAATGATGGCGATATAAATAAAGCTCCGCACGGACTCCACGCCGTTGTGCCCAGTTCTGAAGAGTGTCCTCCGGGCGTGATTTATGTGCTGAAAAATGTCAATCCGGATGTTAATATTGACAAACAGAACCGTCTGCATCCGTTTTACATGGTATATTTGCAAGATGACGGCAGTGTCGTCTGTCACCACCTTGCGCCGAAGAAACTTTTGGATACCATGCGGCTCTTGTGCAAAGGACAAGATGAGCCATTGAAAGATTTGTGCAGAGAATTCAACCGTATGACCCATGACGGCAAAAAGATGGATCACTATTCCGAACTGCTGAGCGAAGCGATCAACTCCATCATCAATAAAAAAGAAGAAAGCGACATCGACAGCCTGTTTTCTGCAGGAGGAACTTCTGCATTGGAAAATGTGGTTTCCGGTTTAAATGACTTTGAATTGATTTGCTTCCTAGTCGTGAAGGAGAAAAAATAATGAAGGTATCTATCCGCTTTTTCAACAACCGTGAAGTCCGGGCTGTCTGGGATGCAGAAAAAAGTAAATGGTATTTTTCAGTGCTGGATATTGTGGGCGTATTGAATGATCAACCGGATTATAACAAAACCCGCAACTATTGGAAGTATCTTAAAAATAAGCTCAAAAAAGAAGGCAGCGAACTGGTTAGTGCCACTAACCAGTTGAAATTAGTCGCTCCAGACGGTAAAAAGCATTCTACTGATTGTTTGGATAGTGATGGCATAATTGAACTGGCAAAGAACTTTCCCAACCAGAAAGCCGCAAAGTTTCTGGACTGGTTTCTTTACAGCGACAATACCATTGACGGACAAAGCAAGAAAAAAGCATACGCTCTTTTTGAAAGCGGTCTGCTTGCCAGCTTGGAACCGGGCAGTGTAAAATGCTTGCAGCAAATCCACGGCTATCTGTTTGGCGGCTTGTATAATTTTGCCGGACAACTCCGTACAAAAAATATCAGCAAAGGCGATTTTACCTTTGCTAATGCGCTGTATTTCCCGACCATTCTGCCCAATATTGAGAATATGCCGGAAACCACTTTTGAAGAGATCATCAACAAATATGTGGAAATGAATGTGGCACATCCCTTTATGGAGGGCAATGGTCGCAGTACCCGCATCTGGTTGGATTTAATGCTTAAACGCACCCTCAAAAAGTGTATTGACTGGAGCAAGGTCAATAAAAATTCTTACCTTGAAGCGATGCGGAAAAGTGTTGCCGACAGCCGTGACTTAAAAGCCTTGCTTGAAGTTGCATTGACCGATAAAATCAATGACCGTGAAATGTTTATGAAGGGCATCGATTACTCCTATTACTACGAAGAGGAGGATAGTTTTACAATCACGGAAAACACTGGGAGTGCGGGAAAATGAAACTTGAAGATTATTCATTGCGTTTGGCTCAATTGCTTTCAGATGTAGAGGCTGCAGTAAAAGAAAATACTTATATCCGCGATGCCCATTTTACTCCATGGGTAGACAAATACAATCGTCTGGTAACAGCCTTTAACTCTGACTTTTCACGGAATGTGTCAAAGTATGGTATTTCAGAAACAACTCATTCAAAATCCGGGAAGACAATTACTCCAGCAGCAGTTAAGTCTTTGCAAAGTTCAATTGAAAACCTTAAAGTTTCTATTGATGAAACAATAAAGCAGGAAAAAGAAAATAAATCCCGTTTTCATTGTTTCAAAATTGGTAATAAGTGTCCCCATGAAATAAACCCCAAGCGTTACAAGTTTTTTGTAGGAATGCCGTTTGATGACAGGTTTTACGACAGTTATGAATATGGAATAAAGACCATGTTAACATCTCACGGTATTGATTGTGAGAAACAAGTTTTTCGAGCTGATGAAAAGTTTGGAAATGTCGATATCATGTGTAAAATTTGCAGAGCACTGCAGGAATCTGAATACATTATTATCAATATTTCAGCAGAAAACCCCAATGTTATGTTTGAACTGGGATTGGCATATGGTTTGAATAAAACAGTTTTTTTGCTGAAAGATACATCAACTACCGTGGTGTCAGATCTTAAAGGCTTGGAATATATTGAATATGCCCATGCTGGAGATTTAGGCAAAAAACTGTTTGAAAGATTTGAAGCACTGGGGATACTTTGATGCAAGACTTTCCGCAAAAGACATTTTTTAATCGGGTGATACCCAAGGCGAAGTTTTATGAAAAACTGCCGGTTACACAGGCAGTCAGAGGTTGCTTTGTCAATGAGATCGCTGCGATTGTCTGGCGGAATAAGCTCTCTGCGGAAACGCTGAATGTGCAGCCGGGCAGCCGGGTTCGGGAAATCGAGGTTATTGAAATTACGCTGAAAGGTGAAAGTCTGAATGACTCCGTGTTGAAACTGATCGATAAGGGCATTCCGTACCAACTGTTGTTTATGCTGAAACGCGGCGAAGAATATCAGCTCTGTATGGGGTATAAAGAAACTGAAACTTCCGCAGTCAAAGAATATTTCAAAACCGACTGGATGACCTTTGAAGCTCAGCCGTTGCAAATCACCGGCTTGACTTTGGATGAAGTCTGCGACAATTTTATCAGGCAGATCCACGGCAGTTTGCAAACGAATGTCAATGCGGATTTGAAAACCGAGTTGGCAGAAAGCAAAGAACAGGAAAAACTGCAAAAAAGAATTGCTCAACTGGAAAAGAAACTGTTGACAGAAAAGCAGTTCAAAAAACAAATGGCGATCCGGGCAGAACTGCTGGAGTTGAAAAACCACGGAATACACGGAAAACACTGAAAAGGATTTTTAAAATATGAAAAGCATATCGGAACAATTAACATATTCAACCGTGTTGATAAGATGTACATATGCCAATGGTGCATCTGGAAGTGGTACAGGATTTATAATAACTCTTTGCCATCACAAAGAAAAGAATCTTTGTGTTCCGGTTTTGATTACGAATAACCATGTCGTTGAAAACAGTACTGAAACGATTTTTGAATTTTGTAAAGCGGATGAAAATCAACAACCTGTTGACACGGAAACAGTATCTTTTGTATGTCCGAGTAATTTATGGATTCCGCATCCAGATCCCCATGTTGATTTGCGTTGCTTGCCGATAGCTCCTATTATTCAATGGGGCAAAGAGCAAAATAAAGAAATTTTTTATGTCCCCTTGGATATCGGTTTGCTTCCTTCTACAGAAACATTGGAAAAATTGGATGCCTTGGAAGAGGTTGTAATGATAGGCTATCCTATTGGTCTATCAGACATGTATAATCACAAGCCTATCATCAGGCGTGGAATTACAGCAACACACCCGAGAAATAACTATCAAGGGAAGAAAGAAATTCTGCTTGATATTGCTGCTTTTCCGGGGTCAAGCGGCTCTCCTGTCTTTATCCTCAATCAAGGCTCATATTCTGAACAAGGTGTCGTATGTATGGGAACACGTTTGTTTCTTTTAGGAATTCTCTATGCGGGACCGCAATATGATGCAAAAGGGGACTTGCAATTTTCAGCACTACCTAATATGCCATTTACTTTGACAAGCATACCGACCAATCTCGGCATCATAATAAAAGCAGAGAGAATCAGGGAATTTGAGGAACTTTTTCAAAAGGATTTTTGAAATATGAAAAAATTTATAAATGTTGCGGCTTGGGCAATCCCAGTGACATTGTTGGCATGGTTCGCTTATACGCTTATTCAGCACACTAAACCGCAGATGCAAAATAAACCACAAGGGATTACTATAACTGTAAATTTCAATAATAAGCCGGACTTCGGAACGGAAACGGTGGAAACTACACGGCAAGTTCCGGTTGTTTGTCCGTTTAGCGGCGAAACGAAAACCTCCGAAGTAAAAACTGTTGTCAAAACAACAAAAAATGAACCTTCAGAACGCAGAGTCGTTATTACGGAAGATGCGTTCAACGAAACGATGCAACAAGTTGCTTATACGGCTCGCCGGGAAGCTCAAAATGAATATGACAAAAACTTTACAACGTTGCTGACAATTCTGACCATTTTCGGTATCGCCTGGCCTCTTGTAATAGCTTATTTACAATATAGAATTAATAAATCAGATCTAAGGAAAATACGTAAAGCATTAAAACAGTCAAAGAAAATAAAAATAATGCTTGATGAATTTAAGCAGCAGGCTTATTGCGAAATAGCAGATGCGGCTCACTTAAATGCCATATTTTGGGAAGAAGATATGGTGAATGGCAAGGATGAAAAAACTCGCGATAATGGACTGCGTTGCCATGTGAGAGCATTGATAAAATCTATTTATTATTACGCATTAGCAGGAAAAACTGGTCGTGCAAATTCAAAAGTTAAAACGGCAATAACGAGATTAAGAGAGATGAGAGATTGGCCCCCAGAAAAGCAAAGTTTTGTGATTAATGAAATAAACTGGGTATTATTTACAAATACTGATTTGGGGATTGAGCAGGCTGATATCATACAGGGGCTTGTAAATAATGTGTTTTGTAAGCCACGTCCTAATGAAGATTGAGGAGAATTTGAGATATGGATAAGATGAGGTTTGAGACAGTTGATGGTACTGTTCGCAATATTGATAAAATAGCGGAGATGTTTCCGCAGGTGGTTACTGAAGTTTTGGGCGAAGATGGAAAACTCAAACGGGCGGTGAAATGGGATGTGCTGAAACAGCTGCTTTCCGGAGATTATGTGGAAGGCGGGGAGTGCTATGAATTCACCTGGCCCGGGAAACGGGCGGCGATTGCCAAAGCAGCGGCGCCAATCCGCCAAACATTGCGTCCTTGCAAAGAGGAGAGTAAAAACTGGGACACCACCGAAAACCTCTATATTGAGGGGGATAACCTCGAAGTCCTGAAACTTCTGCAGGAATCCTATCTCGGCAAAGTCAAGATGATCTATATTGACCCGCCGTATAACACCGGCAGTGACTCATTCATATACAACGATGATTTCATTGTACAAGAAGATGAATTATTTGATGCTCAATCTTTCCTTGACGAATCAGGTAATATTAATTTCAAAAAGAATGAAAGAAGTAATCCTCGTTTTCATTCAAAATGGTGTTCTATGATGTACGAGCGATTGACTATTGCTCATAATTTCCTTACTCCGGATGGTGTAATTTTCATTTCCATTGATGAAAATGAACTTGACAACCTGACCAAAATCTGTAATGAAATATTTGGTCCGGACAATTTTATCAATATTGTTTCTGTAAAAACAAAAATCGGAGGAGTTTCAGGAAGCTCAGAAGGCAAAAGTTTGAAATCTGCAGCAGAGTATATCCTGATTTATGCTAATGATAAAACTTGCGTAAATTTTCAACCGACATACATAAAAACAAAACTTTCCCAACGAATAAAAGATTATGCCGATGAGGGAAAAAGCTGGAAATATACTTCCGTAATGACAAAATTATCTGGAAAAGAAGTTATAAAAGAAGATAAAACTCGTGGAATGGTCTTTTATGGCTATAGAGAACTTGAAACGATGTCTATATCTGCCTTTGCCAAAGAAAAAGGAATTTCAGAAGAAGAAGTATATGATCAATTTGCCGATAGAATTTTTCAAACAACTAATGCACAAAGCAGCGTTAGACAAACCGTAATAAATAGTACAACTGATACTGATTATCCGATGTATGGTTGTGAATACATTCCTATAAAAGGAAAAAACGGCGGGCAAAAAATAGAAATATTATACAAAGGGGAACAACGTCGTATGATGATGTTCCTTGCTGATGCAGTAACCCGCATTGATGAAGAATATTATTACTTGGATAAAATATCGACTTTTTGGGAAGATATACAATACAATAATTTAACCAAAGAAGGGGATATTGAATTTGCAAACGGCAAAAAACCCATAAAAATGCTTCAAAGGATGTTGGATTTAGTAACGGATGAGAAAAGTATTGTTATGGATTTTTTCTCTGGGTCCGGAAGTACTGCTCATGCTGTTATGCAACAAAACTTTGAAAAAGGCGGATGCCGAAAATTTATAATGGTACAACTCCAAGAAGACTGCCCTCCTGATAGTGATGCGTACAAAGCAGGATTCAAAACGGTTTGCGATTTGGGAAAACAGCGTATCCGCAATGCCGGGGAAAAGATTAAAGAAGAAGGTGGACTTGCTGCTGCAAACTTGGATATCGGTTTCAGAGTATTCAAAGTTGCAGACAGCAATATGAAAGATGTTTATTACTCTGCTGGTGATTATTCACAAGATATGCTGGATTCACTGGTCAGCAATATCAAAGAAGACCGCACCGATCTGGATTTGCTCTACGGCTGCTTGTTGGAATGGGGCGTGGAACTCTCTTTGCCCCACACTTCCGAAACCATTGACAATGTAACCGTTCATACCGTCAACAACGGAGATTTGATCGCCTGTTTTGATGCAGACATCCCCGAAAGTGCCATCCGCACCATCGCCAAGCGTCAACCGCTCCGTGCCGTCTTTCGCGACAGTTCCTTCGCCAGTGCCCCGCAGAAAATCAACGTGGAAGAGATCTTTAAACTCCTCTCCCCCACCACAACCGTCAAGGTGATATGATGCCGATTCAATATACACAAAAAGCCTTGGATCAATTGAAAAAACTTCGGGAAGAGTTGGATTCTTTAAGGAATTATGAATATGCAGATCAACCCGTAGTTACATTCAAAACTGTTTTAAATTATGCCTTGGAAGATATCTTTCAGAATGGATGCGAAAAATCTGTGTGGCAAGGATTTGATCAACAAGTTAAATTGGCATATCAAAATATGAGTTCACCTCTCAATCATCAATGGCCTTTTAATTTTCTTGCGGGAAAACTGGATGGCTATATAAAAACTATTGAAATGGGAATAGAGAGACACTCTACAGCATCCAAAGATACTGAAAAAAATAAAAGTCCAAAAATTTTCATCAGTCATGCTCATGCAGATGAAAAGGCTGCTAATTTACTTGTCGATCTGCTGCATGATATGGGCATTCCTCCCAATGATGACGCTCACGAGTATATTTTTTGCAGTTCTACACCGGGATATGACATCCCATTACGCAAAAGAATTTATGAGCATTTAAAAAATGAATTTGAACATCATAGTCTTTATGTGATTTTTCTTTTGTCATCAAATTACTATAAAAGACCTGCATGTTTAAATGAAATGGGAGCAACTTGGATCACGGAAACAAACTACTGTTCAGTATTGCTTCCCGGTTTTACATTTTCCCAAATTGAGGGAGCTGCGGATGCAGATGCAATATCAATTGCACTTATAGATGACAATGCTTGGGAAGGTTTGAATAATCTACGAACTGATTTGCAAAAATTCATGAATTTCAATCTTTCACATAACAACTTTTGGGAGGCTCATAGAACAAAGTTTGTTAATGACATAAAAGCATTGCCCATAGCAAATGAGATAATAGAAAAAGATTCAGATCAAATAAGAATTCTCGAACTTGAAGAAGAAGTGCGGAATCTCAAAAGCAACCAAATTACTTATGATGTAATTGCTGATATTTCAGATACAAAAGATGAAAAAGAACAGTTTTCCGTAACTGCAAAACAGGCAATTTCACGATTTTTTGCTCGTCCTGTTGCTTGGAACGGAAAATCTTTTATAGGAACCTTTTTTATCGGAAGAAGCCTGAAAGATGGATATGCTGTTCCAATGTCAGACTGGTTATGTCAAGAGTTAAAGTTGGATCCGGGATATCCTGTTACGGTAAAGTGTGTGGAATGTGAAAGCAATAAAAATATAGAAATTTTTGCCACAGATGATAATGCCGATCGCCTTTCTGATATCGATACTCTTTCGGTCATTGAACTTCAGTTAAAAACGGTATATTTTACTTACGAAGACTATGACAACTGCAGCTACGGTTCGCCAGATGTTTGCTCTTACTTCATATTTGAAGTGGAAAAAGTCTTGTCTGTAAAAGCTTATGAACAACCAGCTTCGGAACCGTTTTAATTTGAAAGGCTATAATAATGTCTGGTAATAAACTTATCACATTTCAAGGTAAAACCATTCGCAGAACTTTGTTTAATGATGAATGGTATTTTGTGATCATTGATGTCATTGCCGCATTGACAGACAGTGTTAATCCCACAGATTATGTAAAAAAACTTAAGCGCCGTGATCCAGCGTTATCCAAAGGGTGGGGACAAATTGTCACCCCCCTTATAATTGAAACGACTGGTGGAAAACAGAAGCTCAATTGTGCCAATACAAAGGGAATGTTCCGTATAATCCAGTCTATCCCGTCCCCCAAAGCTGAACCATTTAAGCAGTGGCTGGCGCAAGTAGGTTATGAACGTGTTTTGGAAATTGAAAATCCGGAACTTGCTCAAGACAGAATGAAAGAACTGTATGAACAGAAAGGTTATCCTAAAGACTGGATTGACAAACGGTTGCGTGGAATCGCCATCCGTCAAAACCTTACTGATGAGTGGAAAGAGCGCGGCATTACAGAAGATCGCGATTTTGCAATTCTTACCGCTGAAATCAGCAAAGCAACTTTCGGCATGACTCCATCTGCATATAAGGCATACAAGGGGTTAGAGTCGCCAAATCAGAATTTGCGGGATCATATGACTGACCTTGAACTGATCTTTACTATGCTTGGCGAACGCGTGACAACAGAACTTTCCAAGCAGGAAAAACCGGATACTATGTCCCAACACAAATCAGTTGCCCGGCGTGGCGGTAAAGTCGCCGGTAATGCACGCAAAGAAACCGAAAAAGAACTTGGCAGATCCATTATCAGCAGCGAAAACCATCTCGAAAATAATGACTTGCCCGGCTTGTCTACAGAAGATGAGGTAAAATAAATGAACAACACTCAAAAAAAGGCTTTGGAGATGGTGGAAAATGTCATGACACCGGAAACGCTGCAAATGACAGTTTCTTTCACTTCATTGTTTGTTTTAGTTTTTGAGTGTTTTAAAGACATGGTTATAGATAGACTAAAGGATTTTTATTGTTATTCAACAATGGAATTCCGCGAGAACAAAGTGGTTTATCGCGAAACTGAAGACTATAAATGCAAGGTCAGAAAGTTAGCTCAAAAGCCCTTTGAAGCATCTTTGCGCTGGTTTCTTGGGCAGGAAGTGATTACTCAGACAGAGTTTGAGCGTATGTTGGCTATAGAGTTACACCGAAATAACTTTGTGCATGAGCTGTATGATGTTGTTCATAACGGCATATCAGAAGTTGATGTACAATTTTTAGCAGACTTGCTTTCTATATACAAGAAAATTGATTCATGGTGGATATACAACGTAGAAGTTGATTGGGATGATATCAAAAATCCAGATACTGTAAAAATGGATGAATGTTATTCCGGTACATTGATGATGATTGATGTCATGATCAGTATTTTACTCAAAGGCGAAGCTGATGCTTACCGAAAATGTTTTTCACAGATTAAAGAAGCGGTAATTAACAAAACTTGTCCTAACAGCAAGTGATGATAAGGATAAAAATGAAGCTCAAATTCAAACATCAGAAATTTCAGGCGGATGCAGCAAGGGCGGTTTGCGATGTTTTTACCGGTCAGCCTTTTGCTACACACTCTTATATTGTTGACCCGGGAAAAGCAGCCAATGGGCAAGCAGAACTTTTCCGGGAAGATGGTTTTGCCAATGAGAAATTGACCAATTATCTTACTCCGGAAGTAATGCTCTCCCGCATTCAAAAAATGCAGCGTGATCAGCAGATAAAGCCGTCAAGCAGTCTTGTCGGTCCCGGTATCAACCTGACCATTGAAATGGAAACAGGTGTTGGTAAAACCTATACCTACATCAAAACTATTTTCGAGTTAAATAAACTTTACGGCTGGTGCAAGTTCATTATTGTTGTTCCCAGTATCGCCATCCGAGAAGGCGTTTACAAATCTTTCCAGATTACCCAAGACCACTTCAATGATGAATACGGCAAAAAAATCCGTTTTTTCATTTACAACTCGGCAAAACTTTCGGATATTTCTCACTTTGCCCAGGATAGTTCCATCAACTGCATGATCATCAACAGTCAGGCATTCAATGCCAAAGGCGCTGATGCCCGCCGTATTTACATGGAACTCGATGAATTCCGCAGCCGCAAACCCATTGATGTTATTGCCAAAACCAATCCGATTCTCATTATTGACGAACCGCAGTCTGTGGAAGGTAAGCAGACAAAGGAACGTTTGAAAGAATTTCATCCGCTGATGACGTTGCGTTACTCTGCAACCCATAAACCCGACAGCATTTACAATATGGTTTACCGTCTGGATGCCGTTGAAGCCTACAATCAGCAGTTGGTTAAAAAGATTGCAGTAAAGGCTATTCATACTCAAGGAACCACCGGAACCAGCGGTTATCTTTATTTGCAAAAACTGATTTTATCTCCGACAAAACCTCCGGTTGCTGTTCTGGAATTTGAAGTCAAAGGCAAAGAAAAAGTCCGTAAAGAAGTTCATCGTCTTGAAGAAGGCGCAAACATTTATGAACTCTCTCAGTATGATAAAAATTCTGAAGGCATTGATGCTTACAAAGATCGTTTTATCATCAAAAGCATTGACGGACGGGATAATTCCATTGAATTTTTGAACGGAATAAAACTCTATGCCGGAAATACCTACGGTGTAGAGAATACAGATATCCAGGTCCGCCGTCTGCAGATCAGAGAAACGATTATTTCCCATCTGGAGCGTGAGCGCCAGCTTTTCCACAAAGGCATAAAAGTTCTTTCGCTCTTCTTCATTGATGAAGTTGCCAAATACAAGGTTTATGAAAATTCAGTGGCAATGAATGGCATTTACGCTGATATTTTTGAAGAAGAATATGCTGCCATCGTGCAGAACTATCTGGATGAAATTTCTTTTGATGAGGCATTCCAGAGTTATTTGCGCAGCATTTCTGCATCAGCAACTCACGCCGGATATTTTTCTATCGATAAAAAGAGTAAGCAGATGATTGATGGAAAAATCGATAAAAAGGAAAATCGTTCCGATGATACCGATGCGTATGATCTGATTATGAAAAATAAGGAACGCCTGCTTGATCGCAATGAGCCGGTTCGCTTTATTTTTTCCCACTCCGCCCTGCGTGAAGGTTGGGATAATCCCAATGTGTTTCAGATTTGCACGCTTAAGCAAAGTTCAGCAGAGGTCAGCAAGCGGCAGGAAGTGGGACGTGGACTCCGGTTATGTGTCAATCAATTCGGTGAGCGTCAGGATGCTTCTGTTCTGGGCGGAGATGTGCAGACGATCAATATATTGACTGTTATTGCCAATGAATCTTACGATAGTTTTGCTAAAGCTCTGCAATCAGATTATGCTAACGCAGTGGCAGACCGTCCCCGACAGATTACCGAAGCATTGTTTATCAACAAAGTGGTATACAATGCCCGCGGTGAAGAAGCTATGCTTACAGCTGATGATGCCAGTGAGATTATTTTTTCCATGGCGGCAAATCAGTATATTGACATACGCAAAAAGACTTTGACCGACAAGTTTTATGACGACAAGGCCGCGGGGAAACTGGTTCTTCCGGAAAGTATGGAGT
Source organism: Victivallaceae bacterium (assembly GCA_045633645.1). Classification (GTDB taxonomy): domain Bacteria; phylum Verrucomicrobiota; class Lentisphaeria; order Victivallales; family Victivallaceae; genus UBA1784. Next base: position 15,540 of record JAZQYS010000609.1, read on the forward strand.
CTTTCCGCGATGATATTGTAAAAATCATTGACAGCATATATGATCCAGCCAAACTTGCTCCGGAAGATGCCAGTAAAAACAATGTCACTCTCCGTATTGATGAAAACAAACTCAAACGCAAAGAGTTTCAGGAGTTATGGAAACAGATCAATACTAAAACGGCTTATATTGTGGATTTTGACACGGATGAACTTATCCGTAAAGCAATTCAGCAAATCAATACTGAACTGCGTGTTTCCCGGATTTTTGCAGTAAAAGAGTCCGGTGAAATGGGAACAATTCAATCAAAAGAGGCTTTATTGGAAGGAAAAGCTTTTTCCAAGACAAAGCGGGATGACGACGAAGAGCTGAATGCTGCCGCAAGTTCAAAGGTAAAGTATGATCTCATCGGAAAAATCGTTACAGAAACCGGCTTGACCAGAGATGCTGTAGCCAAGATTTTAAAAGGTATCAATGCGGACAAGTTTGCAATGTTTGAACGCAATCCTGAAGAATTTATCATCAAAACATCTACGTTGATAAATGAACAGAAAGCAACCGTTATTGTCCAGCATATCACCTACAACAAACTTACTGAAACGCACAACACCGATATTTTCACCGAACCCAATATGAAGGGGCAACTCGGTGTCAATGCGATGGTTTCCCCAAAGCATCTGTATGACTATCTTATTTTCGACTCAAAAGCCTCCGAACAAAAATTTGCCGAGGAACTGGAAGCGGCCAGTGAAGTGATTTTGTATGTAAAGTTACCGCGCGGATTTTACATCAATACCCCCGTCGGCAAATATAATCCGGACTGGGCAATCGCCTTTGATTCCGCAAAAGTAAAGCACGTGTATTTTGTTGCTGAAACAAAAGGTGATTTGTCAACACTTCAGTTGCGGGAAATCGAATCCGCAAAAATCCAATGTGCAAGAAAACATTTTGACGCAATCAGTACAGAATCTGTGGTATATGACCATGTGTCCTGCTATGAAGATCTCTTGGCGGTTGTGAAGTAATTTTGTATATGTGCTGATTATTTAATTTCACTTACAGAGATAATTTCTTACTCAAATGCAGCCCTGCCGGTCCTTCGGGATCGGCGGGGCTTTGTGTATGCAGCTGCATTTGTTTTTGAGAGTGATTATTTGTTTTCCTTAAACCCCGATATCAAGCTTGTATTTTCTTTTATTGATCTGCAGTACTGGAAAGATAGAATAAATCACCATGGATGAAAATGTGTGGAGTACACGCAATAGAAGGGGATTGTGGTTAGCTGATTAAAAACATGAAAGATATCTTCTGATAGGAAATGGCTTGAATTCTGCATTTGAATAATATTTTTTCTATGAAAAAAAGCCTGTGAAGGGCAACAGTTAAGAATTTCTTAGAAGTTCGTACTATAACATTGAAGCAATTGTTAAAAAGTTACTATAAGGAAAACAACGCATGGAAGAGAATTCCTGAAATGCGTCTGAATTTTGGAAAATCCTGTGTTGTCATATTGTATTGCTGTTCATTAAAATTTTACTTATATATTACCTCCGTGAGATAAGCTCACGATCAAATATGCCCTGCCGGTCTTTCGAGATCAGCGGGGCTTTGTCTTTAAACTCAAAAATCATGGAGGTAAAAATGAGAGTCGAAAAGAAAACATTGAATGATGCCCTGCGTATTCTGGGCAAGGTGGTGTGCCAGAC
>JAZQYS010000610.1:0-6238 GCA_045633645.1 Victivallaceae bacterium
CCACTTTTCAAAAAAAGCGGAGTATTTTGTTGAGGGTATGATTTACCGTTAAGGTGAGTTTGCTGTTCCGCCGTCTCCCCGCAGGGAAAGACGGCGCGACGTTTCGGCAAAAGCTTTATTCTTCGCGCGATAAGACAGGCATATAAACTCTGTTGCCGGAGGCGCGTTTGAGGGTGTCGTCCGAGATATTTATGCCGAACCATCGGGCGAACCCGCTGAAAAAGTCACATGATTTGCAGCCGCTGACGGTGGTGACTGAGGAAAGATTTCCTGAAGTTGCGGAAACCAGACGGGCGGCGGAAAGAGCGTTGTCATTGACAAGGTCTGAGACAAAATCGGCTTTAAAGAATCCGTTTCCGGCATTGCGGATATTTTTCCACTCCTTCATTTCAGCCTGAAGTTTGTAATCATTGTGGGACTCTTTGAGAACGGAGTCTTCAGGTTTGTAAAAAGAAGAGGGAAATTCTGCGAGGGTATTTTCGGGAGAACGTCCTGTATAATCAGTGGGAGAAAAAACGAGTTTTTCGTCCTTGTTATAAATATCATGCGTGCCATGAAAGATGTTGCCGAATTCGGGACCAGCGGAAGTGTTGGCATTTTTAACGGCGGCGGAGAGTTCCGCATTGTTGCGGGCGCTGAGCAGGATACCGATATCACCGTCAGCCAGACCGCAGACAAAGATCAGTCCGAGAAAGAGCGAGACAAAACCGATGAGCAGTACGAGCAGCTCAAGGGTCGCCTGTCCTGATTGCGAATCAAACTTTTTCATAACTTCTCTGAACCTCAATAAATATACACTCCCATCAATCCAACTTCTCCCTCAACAAATACCCCGCTTTTGCCGAAACGTCGGCTTCGGAGTTACGCCGTCTTGCCCTGTCGGGGAGACGGCGGACAAAGCAAATTCACCTCAACGGTAAATCATACTCTCAACAAATACCCCGCTTTTTTTGAAAAAGAGAGGGGGCCCGGGGGAGAGAAAAAACTTTTTTTCTCGTGAAAAAAAGTTTCTTCTCTCCCCCGGGAATCCCTTATTTTATTTCAACTAAAGCAAAGGAGTGAGCGGGCAGGTGGAGTTTCAGGGTATTGTTTTTGAAACTTTCAAGTTTGATACCGGGGTTCTGCCACTTCAGCTGAATGCGGACGGTGGGCAGATTGGCTTTTTTCTTCAAGGCGTAGAGTTCCTGATACTCCGGATCGGGACCCTCAAGGAGTTCTGTTGCGGACTTGAAGTTTTTCATTTTAAGGACAGCGGGATTGAATTTTACTGTGACATCCTGATTGCGGCGGATGTTGCCGATGTGGGAGATCACGGCAAGGATACGGTTGTCCTTTTTGTGGCGGTAGAAACTGACCAATACATCTTTGCCCTGCGTGACCTGCGCGGCTTTGCGTTCATCCCAGTAACCGATGAATTCGGCTTCAGGCACATTGAACTTGTCATAGATACGCACGATTTTATCAAAGATACCATGATGACAACGGTTGAGGGCGTTGATGGTGTTGTGCAGGAGTGTTCCGCTTAAAAACGCGCGGGTAATGCGCAGTTTGTAAAGTTCCGGGTCTTCCTTGCCGCCGCCGTATTGTTTGGTCAAAACGTCATTGGACTGATAGACGGCATTGTTGATACCGAAGGGCAGGGAACTTAATTCACAGGCGAACATCGCAAGCGGATAGGTGTCCAGAATATCTTTACCGTTGTGCATCAAACGGCTGCTCTGCTGACGGATGTGTTCACCGTTCATCACGTGCGTGACAAAGGTGTATGAGGGCAGCTGGACGGAACTGGTGTTGTGGACGTGAATGATGTAATCATCAGCGCCGGAATCCAGCAGGATCAACGCCAGTTTGCGGTAGAAGTTCCGGTAGGCAATCAGCGGGGTACGGGTGAAACAGCCGTGATGGTTGTTGTCGCAGCTGGGAACGATACCGAAGTCAAAGTTGATACCGTTGACTTTGACTTTTTTCAGATATTCTTTCACTCTCCAGAGGAAGAAGTCTGCGCCTTTTGAGGCGGGGCAGAGCAGATAGAGCGTATGGGTTTTGTTTTTGCGCTGTCCGGTCCAGACCTGACGGGGGACGGATTCCCATTCGACGCCGAAAGCCCGCATTTCAGGGTGTTCGTCTGAAACGTAGAAGGGATTGTAGTTAAAGGGCTTGACATTGTTTGCCTTCAACAGCGCAACGGCCTTCTGCTGATCTTTGATCAACGTATCGTTATCCACGCCGGGGACGTCGGCAAAGGCATCGGCGAGCGTTCCTGAGTGGTTCATGTAACTGCACCATGAGGTCGGTGTTTTGCCCGGACGGTTCATCTGAGCATTCCATGCCCAGCTGGCGGTATTAAGAGGATAACGCTTGTGTTGGGGTTTCACAGGCGCGCCCAGAAGTCCGCAGTCAAATTCAATGGTTTTGCCCGCCTTGATATTGCGGGCGATTTTGACGGTAAAGACAGCTTCTTTGCCGTTTTTGACAATGATCATAGGCTTGGAGGAACTGTTCCAGGCTCTGTCGCTTTCAGCAAAGAAACAGAAGCCTTTTTCTTCGTTGCCGATGAAGACAACGGGGAAGTATTTGAATTCAAATTTGCCCGGGGCGAGCGCACGGGTGATCTTATTGCTCCAGCCGATGGCGGAGGTGTGGAGATACTTGGCAAATTTGGCGGGAAGCGTAAAACGCAGTTCAACGTTGGAAATATTTTTCAGCGCAGTAATTTTGATCTGATTGTGCTGAACGCCGTCATATTCCAGCCAGCCGTTGGAAACGACTTTGAAGTTTTTGCCGGAAGCGGTGGAAACAATTTCAGCACGGTGTTTTTTAGCGGAGGTATTTTTGAAAGAACCTCTGACTTCCCTGCCGTCAATGAAGAGAGCCGGAGCGGCGGTGAAAAGTTTGTCACCTTTTGAAGTGATCTGTTCCGGCAGCAGACTGTCAGATTTCCAGGTGTAATCTCTGAGAACGACTTGGGCGGTAAAGCCGTTCTTTTTGTTGTACTTCATTGCCGTATAGGGCGGCACGATGCGGGATTCGTCAACTTTGAATTTTGACCATTTGCCGTATCCGGGGAAGAGGAAGGACTGTCCTGAAATCAGATTGCCTTTGCCGTCGGTCAGCTGAACGGTGTAATTGCCCGGAACAGCATCTTTTTTAAACGGAATAACGGTGGAATCGGTGATTTTTCCTGTCTTGTAAATGACTTTTCCTGCCGGATTTTTCACGGACAGGGTGAATTTTGCATTTGCGCCGAACTTTGAACGCAGGATGGCAGTTTTGACAGAGGCATTCACCTTATTGGCATAAAAAAGCGGTTTAACGGTCAGGTATTCCGCAGAAATCTGCAGGGGAACGTCCTGACTGGAATAGACTTTTTTTCCGTCGGCAGAAGTTAAACGGTAAACCAGTTTGTCTGCCTGAAGCATGGTAAGCGGGGCGGAAATTTTGATTTTCTGCGGCATGTTTGCCGTTAATTTAATCTTTTTGTCAAAGAGATTCTGCGGCTGGAGCAAACCGGCGGAACTTTCCTGAATAATGGTGAAATTGACACTTTGATTGACGGGAGAAACAATTTCAAACTCCTGTTCCAGATTGCCGAAAGAGGGGTTGCCTCTTGAAATAACTTTGAGAGCCGGGGCGGTTTTGTCAAACTTCAAATCATAGAAAAATTCATCACGTCCCCAGTAACCTTTTTTATTGCCGATATCACAGGCAAGGTCGGTGGCGGCGGTAACGGCAGAGTTGAAGAAACTGCGGCAGAAGTTGAGTTTCAGAGCCTTGGGCGGCGCAGTAAGCTGCAGGGCTTTCCAGGGCAGAACGATTTTACCTTCCCAGAGAAAAGTGTCATCAATCTGCATGCCGATATGGGATTTGTAACTCCATTCGGGATTGTATTTGCTGTTTTTCTCAAGCACATCACATCTTCCGCCGTTGACGGTTCCGCCGAAGTAATAGGTTTTTCCGCTGTGGCGCAGGTGCAGTTCAAAGGACTCCACGCCCCAGACACCCGCTTCGGGATCGGTGGCTGAAAAGCCTTTTAAAATCGTGGTTTTTGCGGGGAAAATGGTGTTGAAATCCACATAAAGATTTTTGCTGTCATAAGAGAAAGACGCATTGTTGACCGGCAGATCCCAGGACTTGAAGGGACGGCGCAGATTTTGCAGCTGGATATAAGAACTGCCGCCGACGGAACGGGGAGAAGCGGTAAGCGTTCTGCCGTAACGCTTGTGAACGGGAACGCTTTTTACACCTGAAAGAGCGGCGATTTCTGCACCTGAAAGCGGACGCTTGTAAACGCGCAGACTTTTGATAAACGTGTCATTGGGCCAGGGGTGGACTCTGTACCATCTGTCAGAAAAGGGACCGATGTTGACGGATTCCATTTTTGCAGGAATAACTTTGTAAGGCTGTGCGGCTTCACGGATAAGTTTACCGTCCAGATAACAGCGTATTCTGTCGCCGTTCCAAGTGAAAACAGCGCGGTAAACGGTGTTGGGTTTGAGTTTTTTTGTACCGCCGTAAAAGTTGTTGCGTCCGTTTGAAAAGCGGTATTGGAGAACCGGATTTTTACTGAAAGTGTAAAAGCCGATTTCCTCTCTGCCGTTGGCACGGATGACGGCAAGGGTTCGGGCGGCACTCTTTGACTGCTGCATGGCTGAAGGCAGAGCAAATTCAAGAGCAATACTGCCGGATTGACCGATCAATCCTTTGGCGGGGAAAGAGTAGACTTTTTCACCGAAAGCCATCAGTTGTTTGCCTGCGATTTCTTTGAATTCTCCGTCAAATGTTACGGTTTTGTTGTTGACCGTAACTTTGTTGGACTCCGCCGGATCAACGGCCAGAGAGGCATCTTTTGCAAAAAGAGCTCCGGTTATTGCCAGCATGACCAGAAGAAGAGTTTGTTTCATGTTGTACCTTTCTTTTGTTGTTATATTAAAATGAAAAAATTTATTGAGCATAGGGGTCAAGCGCATCCCGCAGGGCATCTCCGAGAAGATTGAGCGCAAGAACAAGGATGAACATGGCGCAGCCGGCACCGGTGATTTCCCACCAGACACCACGCCATAAACGCTCCTGACCATCGGAAATCATAACGCCCCAACTGGGGGCACTCTGAACACCGAACCCCAGATAACTTACAATTACTTCAAGCATGACAGCTCCCGCAAAGGAGAGCGTAAAATAAATAATTGCCAGATGCATGACATTGGGCAGAATGTGACGAAAAATAATCACTCTGTCAGAAACGCCTGCCACACGTGCCGCCTCAACAAATGCACGGCGTTTCAATTTCATCGTTTCACCGCGGACGACACGGCAGATTGTGACCCATCCGGTAAGCCCGATTGCCACGTATACTGCGAGCATGCCCGGTTCCACATTGACGGACTTTGCCGCAAAATTGACAAATTGCACCAGCTCAGGAGAGAGAAATCCCCGCGAGAAGAGCAACGCAAAGGCGAGGATAAACAACAGTGTCGGCATGGAGGCAACCGTACTGTAAAGCCAGATGACAACGTCATCAATCCACTTGCCGCAGAAACCGGAGATACATCCCAGCGCAACGCCGGTCGTAACGGCAATAAGTCCTGAAATCACGCCGATTTTGATGGCGGTGGAACTTGCGGCAACGCTGCGGAGAAGAACATCTCTTCCCTGATAATCCGTACCGAGCCAATGTTCTTTTGAGGGCGGAGAAAAGCGTTTTTCAGAAGTTTGCGCGTAAACTGGGACGGTCATTTTTTTATGACAGAGCGCGCCGTGGATTTCAAATCCGACGGCGGCAGCCAGGTAGAGAATGACGACAAAAAGCGAAATAATCGCTGTTTTGCTGCGTTTGAATTTACTCCAGGCAAACTCCCGGGGCGTCATTTTTTTTCACTCCGTTTGAGGGCAACCTGAATCAATGCAACATCAATGGGGGTCACGCCGTCGATCCGGCTTGCCTGTCCCAATGTGACAGGACGCTGTTTCAGGAGTTTCTGCCTTGCTTCATTGCAGAGACCGGGAAGGGAATCGTAATCAAAATCCTGCGGAATCGCCAGATTTTCAAGATTTTCTCTTCTTGAAATTTCCTTTTCTTCACGTTGGAGATAACCATCATAACAGGCTTCAATCAAAACTTCCTGCGCAGCACGCTTTGAGGAATCCCATTCAGGCAGAAGCTCAGCGGGGAAGGGCAGTTCTGCATGGACATCCTCTTTCATAAGTTTCATCGTTGTCAAAAGCGGTTTTCCGCGGTAAC
>JAZQYS010000611.1:0-20464 GCA_045633645.1 Victivallaceae bacterium
TGCACTTGCAACTCAGGCGGCGGTGCTCAGCCCGTTGCAGAAAGAAGATGCCAATAATCTGATTGCATACGGACGCGGTATGAAATCTGTTCATCAAAAGGAACAGGATACTGCGCTGAGAAAAACCGTTCCCGATTTGAAAAAGCAGCAGAGTGAATTCAAACGTCTGCTCGGTGAAGCAAAGACCTATTTCCACAACGGCAAACTGGATTTGGCAAGGGATTGTGTTGAAAAGGCCTTTGTTATCAATCCTTACGACCGTGAGGCGATTATGCTTGCCGGAAACATTTACCGCAAACTTTTCCTGGATGCCTCCTATCGCCGCAGAAGTGATGTTGCCGGAGTGATTGCTTACACGGCCTGGCAGTGGGCTGAGCCTACTTTTAATCTGGTTCTGCCCGACAATATTCCCGGTGCTGAAAAGAGAAGTATCGGCGGATCCAGTGAGAAACTCAAAAACATCCGTTTCGCCGGTTTCCACTTTGACGATGCCGACCTTGCCGCTGTGCTGACCTATATCCAGGACCGCAGCAAAGAAGGTGACCCCGAAAAAGATGAACGCTACAAGGGTGTGACTGTCGGTCACATGTTGACTCCTGATCTGGTTGAAAAGACCCGTGTGACTTTGTCTTTGGATAACGTTTCTCTTGCCTCTGTTCTTGAGTGTTTGAGTCTGGTGACCGGATTGAAGTATGAAGTCTCTACCCGCAATGGTTTGACCAGTGTCAACTTTGCTCCCCAGGCAAATGAGATGATTACCCATTCCTGGGATGCTCCGCGCAACTTTACCGTGGCTGTGACCGGGAAAACTCCGCCGTCAGCTCTTGAAAGTATGAAAGCTGCCGGTATGGAAGGCACTGAAGGCGGTGGCGGAGAAGGCGGCGCAGAAGGCGATAACAGCGGACTTCTGGTTGTTCCCGTCGGTGAAGATTCCAGCAGCGACAGTGACGAGACGACTTTGCTCAAAGGCGGTGCTGTTCGTCAGAACATTGAAATTTCTCCTGAAGAGCTGAGAAATTACTTTGCAGAACGCGGCGTGGAATTCCCCTCCGGAAGTTCTATCTATTACAGTCCGCGTACCAAGAAAATCGTTGCGACCAATACCCGTGATGCCATCTATAAACTGGATGAACGCATTGACCAGATTGCCGCAGCGGCAAAACCGCTGGTGATGGTTGAAATCAAGGCAATCGAAATTTCAGAAACCGATTATCAGGATTTGGGATTTGATTGGACGATCAGTTCTTTGAGTTCCAATATGGATACCGTTACCGGCACTCTGAAAAGCGGTTCCCACGGCTGGCAGTTCGGACAGGGCGTGAATACACTGCCCGGTGCTGCAATGTCTCTGCTGCGCGGCGGTACGGGCAAAACTGACGCCAAGACACCTATCGTGAACAACTGGAATATTTTCCCGGCTCTTTTCGGTTCTCATAATCCGCTGGGTTCTGATATTCCGCTGAATATCAGTCTGACAATCAACGCGCTCTCACGCAGTGAACGTACTGAAACGCTTTCTGCGCCCAAAGTTGTTACACAGGACAGACAGCGTGCCACTGTCAAAATGCAGACAACTTATTTCTTCCCTGAGGACTGGGATGAAATGGAAGTTGATGTTATTTCTGCCGATGATGCCGAGCCTGTCTATCAGATTACGCCGCCTCTTCCGGACTTCCCTGAAGACGGAGAATCTCTGGGTATCGTTTTTACGGTGATACCGACCATCCGCAAAAATCATGACATCAGTCTTGATCTCGATCTTGCCATGACCAGTTATCTTGGTCCTGACAACTACGAAGTCACCTTTACCGGAACGACTGCAAAGGGTACGACGACTTACACCTACACCGTCTGGAAACCGATTATCAGTCAGCGTTCTTTGAAAACTCAGATTGATATCAGTGACGGTGAAACGCTTGTTCTCGGCGGAATGGTTCAGAATCAGGCGGTTGTCCGTGTGGATAAGATTCCGCTTCTCGGAGATTTGCCGTTAATCGGCAGATTCTTCCAGAGTCAGGCTGAAAACATGGAACGCACCAACTTGCTGATGTTTGTGACCGCGCGTCTGATTGACGACCACGGCATGCCGATAAAACGCAATCGTGTTAACGCATTGCCGGAATACAACCGCTAAGTAACGACTATGGAGTTTTTGAATATGAATCAAAAATCAAAATGGAGTTTTGGAGTGCTTCTGATTGCTGCTGCAGTATCAGGAGCAGAATCCGCCGGCAAAAATGCCGCCGCTTTGGAACAGCGTCTTATTGTCAATCGCGTTGACCACGGCAGACAGGAAGTTGAACGCAAGGGCGATGAACTCGTGCGCAATGCCAATATGAAACTTGCTGCCGGAGAATACATGGCCGCCTGCAGTCTGTACCGTGTGGCAAAATTGGAGTTCAAGAAATTCAACTCTCCCTATTTCAGCAGAAAGATGGAGTTTTGTGACCGTCAGATTTCCCGTTGCTACTATCTTCAGGCAGAAGAGGCCATCCGTGATGCCGACAGAAGTTATCAGCGCGGAGATTTTGAAACAGCAATCAAACTTTGCAAAGAGGCTTTGAAATATTGTCCGGAACAGGCGGATCGTCTTGAAGCTTTGATTGCCCAGTATGAAAAGAGAAAAAATCATGCTGCCGAGCGTGACAGTGTCAGCGCGGAACGTCTTGTTCCCAACAAGAAAAATCAGGAATATCAAATTGAAGTCCTGCTGGAACAGGGACGTAAACTGGTTGCCGCCAATGAACTTGGTGCCGCCGTCCGCAAATATCAGGAGATCATGCTGATTGACCCCTACAATGCCGCAGCTGTCAAGAGTCTTGAAGGTGTTTATACCCGTATCGGAAAAATCGGTGATGCCCGTTTCAATGTCACGCACCGCCGGATGCTTTCTGAAGCGGAGTGGAAATTTGCTACGCCCGTATTCCCGGAATCCGATGGAAAAGGAAACTCCGTCAACTTTTTGTCCGGCAATGCAAAAACGAAGCAGCCTGCCGGAAGTTCCGCGTTGGCTCAGAAACTTAATTCCATTGTCATCAAAGAATTTTCTTTTGACGACATTCCGATTTCCGTCGTGGTCAACCACCTGCGTGAATTGACCAAACAGCACGATCCGGCACATCTGGGCGTCAACTTTGTTTATCTGCCCAAAAACGTTGTCCGTCTGGATGCCAAACCCATTGAGGGTGCAACTCAGACTGCCGGCGGAGAAGAGGGCGGTGCTCCGGCTCCGGCTCCTGCACCCGCTGCAGCCCCCGCTGCCGCACCTGCTGCGGCTGCTGCCGTTGAAGGTGGTGAAGGCGGTGCCGACGGTGCTGCCGCAGATGCCAATCAGCCGGCTCCGGAAAAAACGGTCAGTTTCAGTCTTAAAGACGCAACCGCCATGGAAGTTTTGCGCAAATTCAAAGCGCAGTACGGAATCAAATACAAAATCACTGATAACTATGTTATTATCGCTCCTGAACATGTTTCTCTGGGCGATATGGAAAATCGCGTGTTCAATGTGGAAATCACGGATTTTGATTCCAATGAAGATCTCAAGAACCGTCTGGTTGCCGCCGGTATCTCTTACGGTCCCGGAACCAGTCTGATTTATGACCGCAACATCGGTTGTGTCTATGCGACCAATACGGCGGATAATCTGGACAGAACTGAAAAGTTCCTCGAAGAGGAATACAATCGTTCTGAACCGATGATTCAGGTTATGCTCAAAATCATTGAACTTACCCAGAAAGATATCAACGAATTGGCTTTCAACTGGCAGTATTCCGTCAACGCCAACAGACCGACTGTCAATCCGGACGGCACGCTCCGTACCCAGACTGTCATTCAGGAAAACAGCAATGAACTGCTGCGTTATTATCGTGCAGATGATGCCAATCCTGAAATTTCCGGAGCAGTTCCGGATTCAACTTTGAATTATGTCTGGCAGGACTCCAACGGAACCAAACTGGTTGCCAGTATGTTCGCATTGAACTGGGCGGACAGCGGTGATGTGCTGTATTCTCCCAGAGTGACCGTTCGCAACAACCAGATGGGTACGGTTTACATGGGTACCGTGCGTTACTTCCCTGACGAATGGGAGATGACAGATTCAACGACATCCAATACCACTACGACAGAGTCTTCTCCGCAACCGACTTTCAGTGATGATCCGGAATATCTGGGTTTGAAGATTTCTGTTCAGCCGCAGATTCTTGACGAGAGCCGTGTGATTCAGGTGAGAGTCAACTTCCCGATCAAGACATTTGTCAACTGGATGGTGTTTGATGCCCGTAAGAAAAGTTCCAGTACCGAGGGCGGAAGTTCCAGTGATGATGGTGAGTATTTCAAGATGCCGATTTTCAACGACCGTTCTGTGGATACCGTTGTTCAGGTTTATGACGGAGATACAGTGCTTGTCGGCGGCGTGGCAACTGACTTGACCAAGAGCTATCATGACAAGATTCCGATTCTCGGAGATATTCCGTTCATCGGACGTTTCTTCCAGTCCAGATATTCTCAGGCAGAGAAGGGCAATATGCTCATCTTCCTCAGCTGCAAGATTGTCAATCCGGACGGAAGCGCAAAATATCCCGAAGGCAAACGCCCCAACGGTGTTGTCAATTTCGGACAGAACCTTTAATTTCAAAGTATGCAATTTTTACCACGGCACCGGAAACGGTGCCGTTTCAACATTAAGGAGAATAAAGAATTATGATTACTCTTAAAACCACATTCGGTGATATTTCCATTGAGCTTTTTGAAAAAGAAGCACCGATCACGACCAAAAATTTTCTTGAGTATGTGCGTTCCGGTTTTTACAAAGATACGCTGTTTCACCGTGTCATTCCCGGATTTATGATTCAGGGCGGCGGCATGGATAGTGATTTCAACCACAAAGAAACCAATGCCCCGATCAAGAATGAAGCGACCAATCAGATTTCCAATACGCGCGGAACGATTGCGATGGCGCGTACCGGTGTCGTTGATTCTGCCACCAGTCAGTTTTTTATCAATCTTGTCGATAACGATTTTCTGAATTTCCGCGCACCGGTGCCGCAGTATTTCGGCTACTGTGTTTTCGGAAAAGTCGTTTCCGGCATGGATGTTGTTGATAAGATTGCCGGAGTGAAAACCGGTGTCCGCGGTATGCACCGTGATGTTCCCGTGGATAACGTCGTGATTCTGGATGCTGTTGAGGAGTAAGAGTTGAAATGAAACTTTTCTTTCTTGGTTTGCTGATTCTGCTCGGCGGCTATTTCTTTTACGGAAAGATGGTGGAGCGTATCGCAGGTCCCGATGATCGTGAAACGCCTGCCAAAAGACTGCACGACGGCGTTGATTTTGTGGTTCTTCCGCATTGGAAGAACATGTTGATTCAGTTGTTGAATATTGCCGGAGTAGGTCCTGTTATCGGCGTTATTCTCGGCATTAAATTCGGCGTTATTGCGTTTGTTATTATCCCGATCGGAAATATCATCGGCGGAGCGGTTCATGACTTTCTTTCCGGCATGATGTCTCTGCGGAGTGACGGCGCCAATCTGCCCAGATTGATCCGTGAAAATATCGGACAGAAATTTTATTTTGTCTTTTCCTGTTTCATGGTTTTTCTCCTGCTTCTGGTTGTGGCTGTATTCATCAACATTCCTGCTCAGCTGGTTGACGGGCTGATTCCCGGACGTCCGGTTTTCTGGTTTGCAGTTATCGGTATTTTTCTGTACTATGTTGCTGCAACGCTGTTTCCTGTTGACAAAATCATCGGCTCTTTGTATCCGCTTTTCGGCGGACTGCTTCTTCTGGGAACGCTGGCAATTTTTGTTGCCATGCTCTTTAAACTTCAGAGTGCGCCTGAATTGCTCAATGAATCCGCCGCTTTTGTTGAAAAGATGTTCACTGCAAAGAAGGGACAGCCTTTGATTCCCATGCTGTTTGTGACGATTGCCTGCGGTATCATGTCCGGTTTTCATGCGACCCAGAGTCCGATTATTGCCCGTACCATGTCAAGCGAAAGACAGGCGCGTGCCTCTTTTTACGGAATGATGGTTCTTGAGGGTGCAATCGCCATGATCTGGGCGGGGGCAGCTCTGATGATTTACAACCTTTTCCCTGCTCTGATGGGCAAGGCTCCGGGAGCAGTCCTCAGCGATATTACCGGACACTTTCTCGGTAAATATGCCGGAACGGTTACTGTTCTGAGTGTGATTATCCTTGCTGTTACCAGCGGAGATACCGCCATGCGCAGTCTGCGTTTGAGTCTGGCTGAAATCCTCAATATTCCCCAGGCTAAATTTTACAGCCGCATTATGCTGTGTGTGCCGCTGATTGTGATTGTATCTGTACTGCTGTGGTGGTCCAATAAGAGTGCCGCAACGTTTAACCAGCTGTGGAATTATTTTGCCTGGGGCAATCAGGTTCTTGCTGCAAGTACGCTTGCCGCCGCCACAATCTGGCTGGGTGTCCGCAAAAAGAACTGCTGGATTGCTTGGATTCCCGGCGGATTTATGACTTTTGTTGTGACAACTTACATCCTCTGGATTTCTCCTGCCCACGGCGGTCCTCTGGGATTCGGACTTGATTTGCACCACGCTTATCTCTTTGCCGGATTTTTTGTCACTTTGATTACCCTGTGGATCTTTGAAAAAATCAGACGCAAGATCGAGGAGAATACACTTTGAAGATTGCGCTGGGAATTTTCAAATACTTCCCTTTCGGCGGACTTCAGATTGATATGCGTAATATCGCGCTGGAGTTCGCCCGCCGCGGAGAGGATGTGACTGTTTTTACGGGGGAATGGAATTCTCCTGAATCTTTTCCGGGTGTAAAAGTTGAAATTTTAAAACTTTCAAGTTTGAGCAATCACCGCAAAGCTTTGGAGTTTGCCCGCGCCTTTCACCGTGAAGCGGCAAATTTTGATATCAAAGTTGCCTTCAACCGTTTCGGCGGCTGTGATTTTTATTTTGCGGCAGACGATTGCTACGCCGCTGCGCTCAACCGCCGCAAAGGCGCATTTCTGCTCCGTCATTTCGGACGGTACAAGGTTTTTTCTGAATTGGAAAAATCCATATTTTCGCCTCAATCCCGGACAGTTGCTTTTTATATCTGCCAAAAACAGTTTGAGGAATTCCGTTCTGTTTACGGAACACCGGTTGAACGTCTGATTTATCTGGGACCGGGTGTCGGGGAGCAGTATGTTCCTGCGGATGATGTTTTACGTCAGCAGTACCGCCGCGCCCTCGGCGTAAAAGAGAATGAAACGCTTGCTCTTTTTGTCGCCGCCAACTGGAAACTCAAAGGCGGTGACCGGGTTATGGAAACCTTTGCTTCTCTGCCGGAAGAAATAAAACAGCAGACACAGCTTCACTTTGTCGGCAATGATGCCGATGGAGAGGCTCAGAGAACGGCTCAGAAATTGAACATTCTTTCTTTCTGCCGTTTTCACGGACCGCAGAAGGACACATCTTCATTTGTTCAGGCGGCGGATGTATTGGTTCATCCTGCCCGCAAAGAGGCGACCGGCGGCGTGATTGCCGAGGCACTTGCCTGCGGCGTGCCGGTGCTTGTTACCGGACTTTGCGGATATGCTTCCTTCGTCCGTGATTCCGGCGCAGGTATTGTTCTTGAGGGAGATTTTTCTTCTGAAAAACTTTTTACGGCGTGGCAGGAGTGGTTCAATGCCAGAGAACATTTTGCAGGAGTTGCTCAAAAAGCAGCTCAAACACTGCCTCTGAAGGGACGGGCTGCTGTTGCCGTTGATATTATCCTCAATTCCCGCAATTCCTGACAAAAGAGCAGTTACTTTGCAAGATCTTCTGCAAAGTTTTTCAGAATTTCCGGAATGTTGATTTGCTGGGGACAGACCTTTTGACAGTTTCCGCAGTTGATACAAGCTGCAGGGCGTTTGTTTTCAGGAAGTTTATTGATAACCATCTTTGCAATCCAGCTGCCGCCGGAAACTTTGTGGTCGTTGTATTGCGCCAGCAAGCCCGGAATATCCAGTTGTGCCGGACACTTATCCACACAGTAACGGCAGGCGGTGCAGGGAACACCGAGAGTTCCGGTCAGTTTGTCGGCAACGGCAACGACTTGTGCGCGTTCTTCATCAGAAAAAGGTTCTCCCTCTGAGAAAATGCGGATGTTTTCCTCCAGCTGCTGCAAGTTCCCCATGCCCGAAAGCACCACTTTTACCTGCGGTATGCCCTGGAGAAAACGGAAGGCTTTTTCAAGATAACTTGTTCCCGGACGGATATCATTCAGTTCTTTTTTCATCTCTTCCGGCGGATTGACCAGTTTGCCGCCGCGCAGAGGCTCCATCACCCAGACGGGAATGCCGTATTCTGCCAGGACGGCAACTTTACGTTCAGCATCTTGCAAATGCCAGTCAAGGTAATTCAACTGAACCTGCCCGAACTCCATCAGTTCTCCGTAACGCTCCAGAAAACGCCGGAGCGTTTCAACAGAACAGTGGCACGAAAAGCCCAGGTGACGGATCAACCCTTTTTTCTTCTGTTCGGCAAAGTAGGAAACAATGTGGTATTTTTCTTCATCCAGATAATACTCTATCGTGTTTTCGTTGACGTTGTGCAGCAGATAAAAATCAAAATATCCGCAGCTGCAGCGTTTCATCTGG
Organism: Victivallaceae bacterium; assembly: GCA_045633645.1. Lineage (GTDB taxonomy): Bacteria > Verrucomicrobiota > Lentisphaeria > Victivallales > Victivallaceae > UBA1784. The sequence goes on from JAZQYS010000611.1 coordinate 8,609, forward strand.
GTTTCAAAAATATGCGGTACATCGGTCAACGCTTCGGGAACCATCGCCGGATATTTTGTCGCAAGCAGATATTTTTCACGGGGATAGCGGGTGAGAAATTTTCCTGCGGCAATTTCGGAGTTTCCGCCGTGATAGATCCATGCCGTATCAAAATAATTGATGCCTTTTTCAAGGGCAAAATCAATCATCTTTTCAAATTGGACTTCATCAATTTCAAGGCTTTTTTCATCCGTGCAGGGCAGACGCATCATTCCCAGTCCGAGAGTGGAAATTTTTTCTCCGCAAAAATCAATGTAACGCATATATAACTCCCCGTTTTATTTTGTCTGACGGATCAGTTTTTTATCAAGCGGTGCCACATCGCTGCGCTCACAGCCCAGCGCGACAAGATAACAGAAAAGTTGAAACACACCCCAGCAGGCAATGATCAGAATGAAGTGAAATGCCACTTTAAGCACTTCAAGACGGCAGACTCTTGCAATATAAAATCTCATGATTGCCCATGCCGCAACAAGAGTTGTCAGAGCGCAGATAGCCAGCGTCGGACCTTCTCCGGCAAAGGTGAAATCCTGATGAAGTCCGAAAATCCAGCGGATCAGACCGAAAATTTCCAGCGGGATCCAGCCCATCAGGAGCAGAAACCACATGACAAAACCCTGGGAATTGGCTTTGGATAAATCGTAATCAGCGTTGACTGTTGCCATTGCCGTAAAGATAATGATCGCTCCCAGAAGCAATGTGGCAATATCCAGTTTACGGCAGTACTGCTTTTGTTTTCTTTCGCGGGCGGAGGATTTGATTTGACGTTTCATCATGGCTTTTATCTCCTTGAAGATCCGATTCTGCGGACAAGCAGATAAGTGATATAGCCCAGAACCACCAACGCCAGAGTCAGCGCACTGTAAGCGTGGGGCCACCAGATACCGCTGGTCATCATGGTAAATTCGGACATGCCTCCCAGACTGGTGATTACCATCAAGGGCAGAAAAACCACGTTGATAATAGCAAGGTATTTCATAAAAATCGCCTGGTTGTTGCTGACAACCGAGGTACGCGCATTGGACATGCCTTCAAGAATTCCGGCATAGATGCTTGCTAATTTATCGCACTGCTGGTTTTCAACGGTAATATCTTCAAGAAAGTCGATTTCCTCTTCATTGAAACCGATTCTTCCGGCATCGTTCCGCAGACGGCGCAGAAGAAGAAGATTGGAGTTTGTCGCAGAACCGTAATAAGTCAAACTTTTCATCAGAGAATACATGTTGACCAAAGATTTGTTGGTGACGGCAAATTCAATCTTGCTTTCAATTTCATCAGAGAGGTTGCGGATGATACGCAAGTCCTGAAGAAAATGGTGTGTTGCGTGGTGCAGAAGCCGCAGCAGCACGCCCTGAATCGTGTTTCCGCGCAGGGGCATTTTACCGTGTTCAAAGAGGGGCATACTGCCCGTCTGGAGAACGATCAATCTGTCCTTGAACAGAAAGGCTCCGATACTGGAAACCTTGAACGCCATCTGTCCCTGAATCTGAACATTGCCCGGACGTTTCATAATTACGGCAATGTGGTTGACTTCATATTCCACACGGCTGATTTCATCTTCGTCAAGTGCTGACATCAAGGTATGACTGTCAATACCGCACTCATTGATAAGATAATCTTTTTCTTCTTCAGTGGGTTCAGAGTAAATCTGAATAAGCCCTGTTTCCTCTTCGGAGCAGGGGCGGACACGACCATCCGCAAGCTTATAACATTTCAACATGAAAAAATCCTCCCATAAAACGGCACCAATCCGCAACGAAGCCGGGGAGGAGGGCAGGAGATGCCCAAAACGGAAAAATATTTATTTTATCCTGCAGGAGTAAAAACAATATTTTCCGCCCCCGGCTTCGCACCATCGGGGAACAGCGTCATCTGTATTTGCAGTCATATTATTTTCACCGCCTGTGTTATTTGAAAAAATAAAATAAATACGCCCGAAAAACTTCAGGCATCCGACTTTGAAACAATATACCCCGTCTCAAAAGATTTTTCAAGGCTGAAAAGTTATTTTATTTCTCTTTATACCTTAAATTGCCATTTGATAATCATTGCGCTTTTTCCGGTGTGGTCCGATGGTATTCCCGTTGACTGAAAAGTTTTTCCGCATGACAAAAAACTTGTAAAAAAATAAAAAAATCTCTTGAAAAAACTTTGATTTAATGCTATGTTATCTAACACACAAGCCGGAGTGGCGGAATGGCAGACGCGCTAGACTCAAAATCTGGTACTCTCTGAGTGTGTGGGTTCAAGTCCCACCTCCGGTACCATTCGGAAATCACGCACCTTTCAACAGGGTGCGTTTTTTTTTGCTTTGTCAATAGAGTTTGATGGCTGCGGTATGGCTCGGGCAAAGAGTTGCCGTTGGGTAAAGCAACGCGCCCGGCGGCTGTGCTCGTCAGAGCCAGCCCCGGGCAATCGGGGATTTTTAAGGGGCAGCGCCCCTTAAACGATTGCAGCAACGTCGCAATCGCTACCCGCTTTTTTTTGCTAAGCTTTTTTTTCATCCGAAAAAAAAGCGTGGTGGTTTTTGGTGGAAGCGTTTGAAGGCGCGGGAGAAGGCGGAAATGTCAGAAAAGTGACACATTTCGGCGAGTTCGCCGATGCGGTAACGGTGAGTTGAGAGAAGTTCAGCTGCAAGTTCCATGCGGGCTTTAAAGATAAATTTATTGAGAGAAATTCCGGAAAATTCAAAAAAAAGTTTCCGCAGATAGACTTGAGAAATGTTGCGTTCGGCGGCGAGAGCTGCGGGGGAAAAATCTTCAAAGGGGTTGGCGAGGATACGGTTTGTGAGCTGACGGAGTTTAAAATTATCCTGCTGAGGGGAAATTTGCTTGCGTTCACCGGTAAGACAGAGATAGACGAGCTGTTCTATCTGGACAACCGCCCGGGGGTGGTCAAATTCTGTGGAACGGACATTTTTGAAAATACATTCAAACAAACTTTGTATTTCTCCGGCGCGTTCAGGAAGGGGCGTCATTTGTCCGTGGGGAAAAGTTTTCAGAAAAGCGTTGTAGATTCTGCGTCCTCTTTCGCCGTGAAAATCAATCCAGATATGGCGGTAGGTTTTGGAGTTGCGGCTGTAATAAAAACGGTAAAAACGGTTGCTGTCTCCGGTGCAGATGATTGCCGGGGATTGCAGATGCAGAAGAGAATCATCAAGTTTCAGATCAACGGAACCTGAGCAAATCATTTCAAGAGAAAAAGTATCCGGCGCAAAATGCCGCTGTGGATGAATGTAACTGCCGTCAAAGGTGCAGTCTTCCGCGTGGGTGATGAGTAAGTCATCAAAATAATGAACGGTATCCAAAGTTGTTCTCCTTAGAATTTATCTTTTATCTGTAAGATAACACATTTTTCATACAAATCAATATCAGGCAGAGGAGGAAAAGAATAAATTTTATCAAAAAAGTCAAATTATTTATCAAAGCAGTAAACAAAAACATTGCTTATCCGGTTGAAACGGCAGGTTTTCGACCTATATTAAAATTGTATACTTTTTAACAAACCACGCCGTTTTTCTCAAAAAATGGGATTTTCAGAAACGGCGGGGAGAAAGGGGAAAACTATGAAGAATGGAAAGTTGCAGGCGGCAGTCATCGGACTGGGAGAGGGATTCAGGCATATAGAGGCTTATGTTAATCATCCGGATTATGATCTGGTGGCTGTGTGTGATCCGCATCCTGATCCGCTGCCGAAAGTTCAGCGGGATAGATTGACGCAGTATGATCTGGCAAACACGACATTGCGTTATCACGATTACCGTGAAGTGGTTGAAAATCCTGATATTGATGTTGTTTCAGTGGTTTCACCTGACTTCTTTCATGCGGAGCAGGCGATTGCCTGTATGAAAGCGGGCAAACACGTTCTTTGTGAAAAGCCGATGACGCTTGATTTGGAAGAAGCTGCGGCAATTGTCCGTACCGTCCGTGAAACGGGAATGAAGTTTATGGTGGCACATCCGACGCGCTATACGCCGGCATTTGTTCTGGCTAAAAAGATGATTATGCGCGGCGATATCGGAGAACTTTTTATGGTTGAAAGCGAATACGCCCACAACTACCGCTATATGGATCGGAGCGAATCCAAAAACTGGCGTAAAGATGCCCGGCGTGATCCGCTGCTGGGCGGCGGCTGTCATGCGGTGGATCTTGTCCGCTGGAGCGTGAATGATCTGGTTGATGAAGCCTTTGCCTATGGTACTAAAAAAGGACTTCCTGACTGGCCGATTGATTTTGATTCCTATTTCTGTCTGTTCAAATTCCGCAACGGTGTTATCGGAAAAGTCATGTGTTCAATCGGATTGTCACGTCCCTATACCATGCGCAGCGTGTTCTACGGAACCAAAGGTACGATCATCTGTGATAACTTGAGTTCCACCATGCAGCTGTCAAGCGTGCCGTTCTATGACTCCAAAGCCGATGCCACGGACTTCATTACGATTCCCGTCGGCGTGAACAGTCATAACGTCGTCCACCAGGTCGGACTGATGGCTGATGTTATCCTGCGCGGCGCAGAAAACCATGCCGACGCTGACGAAGGCGCAAGAACTGTCGCCGCCTGCGTCGCCGCTATCGAAGCCGCCCACACCGGCAAACCCGTCAAGGTCCGCAACGATTTTTAATAAGATTTGGGAGCCGGGGGGAAGGGAAAAACTTTTTTTCCATGTGAAAAAAAGCCGAAACGTCGGCTTCGGTATATTTACTCCCCCCCCTTGTCCGCCGTAGCCTTGTGCAAAGGCGGAAACCTTTTTCAAAAAAAGCAGGGTGTTTTGTTGAGGGTATGATTTACCCTTGCGGTTGTTTGCTGTTCCGCCGTCCCCCGCAGGGCAGACGGCGTGAGACCGGAGCCGACGTTTCGGCAAAAGCGGGGTATTTTGTTGTTGGTGATTCAGGCTGAACAGGTGCTTATCTGCCATCTCAAACTTAAAAGTTTGTCGTCCATATTGTCCATATGGTCCACCCGGTCCATAAGATGTCTTTTTGTTTCAATACTTTTTTTGGCGCCGTGTTTTTCCTCAGATGAATATTTTGCAAATAATTTGACAAAAAAAAGCTGCGGCGTTATATTACATATTGTTTAAACGCTTGATGAAATATTGTTTTGAATTCAGATTCAATTTAATATAAAACATCAAAAAAGAAAGGTTTTGAAAATGGAAAAAGAGTTTTGTCAGAATGTTTTGGCGGCATTTTCCGGCCCCGCCTGCAGGCGGGTGAAACGTGAACGTTTCACCCTTATTGAACTCCTGGTTGTAATTGCCATCATCGCTATTCTTGCGGCGATGCTGCTGCCGGCATTGCAGAAAGCCCGTGATGCAGCCAAGGCTTCTTCCTGTCAGAATAATGTTAAGACACTCATGAATTATCACGCATTCTACACCAGCGACAACAAGGGATATCTGCTGCCCACCTGTCTCGGCTATCCCATTCCCTCATGGACAAATGCGACTTCAACGGGATGGGCGAGAACACTTTTTGTCTACGTTCACGGTGACAAGTGGAACACCACTATCATCTATAAAGAGCTGCTCTGCCCGGCAGAACCCAAGATCCTCACGGCCAGCAATCCTAAATTCAATATGATTTATACACCTGCCGCCGGAATTTTCAACAGTCCGTATTATCCTTTCAGAAAATACTCTTCTGTTCCCAAGCCCAGTACCAAAATGGCTTTTGCCGATCTTTACATGAATCACCCCGGCAGTAAAGATTATTATTATCCCGGTCAGGGCGGCGGCAGTTTGATCGATGCTCCGGGAATAAGTTACAAGGAATTCGGCTTGAAGCACAACGGCTTTACCACGTTGAGTATGTTGGACGGACATGTGACCAAAGCGGATTTCTACTATCTTAAATCCAATATGGAAAATCCCCGTTACAATTTCCTTATCCGCATGGATAAATAAAATGACTTTTTGTTGAAAAGGAAAAAATTTTTGATTTTTACGTTGTTGTGCGGTGCCGTTTTTTGCTTTCGCAGGTAAAATCACTGTCGTTCTGCCGAACAGCGCTTCTGTTACTGAAAAAACGGCGGCAAAGGAATTGCAGGTGCTTTTGAAAAAGACTTCGCAAGTTTCTGTTGTCAAAGAGGGGGCAAAGACTTCCGGAAAAGTTATTTATGTAGGGAACACCGCTTTCGCCAAAAAAATAATGCCGTCCGAAAGTTTGATGCGGAAGAATGGCTGATTCAAGCTGTTGACGCCAATACTCTTATCCTTAACGGCGGGCAAACATGTTCTCTGTGAAAAGCCGATGACGCTTGATCTGGAGGAAGCTGCTGCCATTGTGCGTACCGTCCGCGAAACGGGAATGAAGTTTATGGTGGCACATCCGACGCGCTATACGCCGGCATTTGTTCTGGCTAAAAAGATGATTATGCGCGGCGCGGAAAATCACGCCGACGCTGACGAAGGCGCAGGAACTGTCGCCGCCTGCGTCGCCGCCATCGAAGCCGCCCCCAACCTTTTTCAAAAAAAGCAGGGTATTTTGCTGTTGGTGTTTCTGGCTGTTTTCTGAAACACCCGCCCGTTAAAGAACTTGACAAAAAGAAATAGCGGCGTTATATTATATTCAATTAAACGTTTAATTGAATTCAGGAAACACTATGCAACCTCAGCGCTGCACACTACGGAATATTGCGGATTACTGCCAGGTCAGTACGGCAGTGGTGTCTGCTGTACTCAATGGCAGAACGGAACGCATATCCTGTTCGGAGACAACCCGGAACAAAATCCTTGCTGCAGCACAGGAGTTGAATTATACCCCCAATGCTCTGGCGCGTTCCATGCGTGAAAAAAAAGTGCCGCTGGTGGGCGTGTTTCTGCGGCAACATCCGCAGCTGGGCGGTCTGCTGAGTGATTCCAATGTCCGTATGTTGTCTGCCGCAACGGAGTTTCTCAATCAGTGCGGATATGAAACGATTTTTGTTCCATTCACAGATTCTCAAAGTCAGCTGAAACGGATGAAAAGTCTGATATCTTCCGGACTGATCGGGGGAATCATCACCTGTATCATCAAAGAAGAAAGCAAAGACATCTGTCAGCTTTTGAAACACGCGCATCTGCCGTATCTTATTCTGGGTAAACCGCTGGAAAAAGATGTTTACTGTATTTATCCCGTGGACCGGATTTCAAATGAACGCTGTCTGGAATTTGCCGCAAAGAAAAATCTCAAATACTGTTTTTCAGCCGAACCTTCTTATCTGGATAAAGATAAATACATATTCCGCGCGCTGCCCTATACCAATGATTTTGTCTGGGATGCGCCTGAAGTTCCTGAAGAAGAAGTCCGGTGTTTGAAAGAAGAATCCCTCTTTTTGGTTATGGGTATGGGCGTCGCTGAAAAATTGACGAAAGCCGGATTTGACGAAAGAAATTTTGTCATCAATGAATTTGTTGAAAACCGTTCAAAAGTTCCGGAACATTTCAATGCTGTCTTTGTCCGCCGTGCGGCGTTGACTGCGCAGGATATCCACAGTTTTTTTGCTCCCCGTCTGCTTGAAAACCGCCCGATGTCAGAATTTCATCACGCTGTTTTTGCAGATAAGGATTGTTTTGAATTCAGATTCAATTTAACATAAAACATCCTTAAAAAAGAAAGGTTTTGAAAATGGAAAAAGAATTCTGTCAATTTTTAACAGCCGCCGTCTGCAGACGGAAAGAGAGAAAATCTTTCACTTTGATTGAACTTCTGGTTGTTATCGCCATTATCGCAATTCTCGCGGCAATGCTGATGCCCGCTCTGCAGAAAGCGCGCGAATCAGCCCGGGGAACCAACTGTCAGAGCAATCTCAAAACGCTGATGACTTATCACGCATTTTATGTTGACGGCAACAAGGGCTGGCAGCTGCCCTGTTTGGGAATCGTTCCTTCGGGCGACAGCGGCGGCTGGCCGCGTATGCTGTACCGCTATATGCACGGTTCCAATTGGAGTACCAGTGTCCGTTATCCTGAATTAATCTGCCCGTCTGAAAAAATCACTTCTGCCAGCAACCCCAAATATAACTATTGTTACAACCCCTATGCGGGCATGTATGTTGCCAGTCAGTGGCCGAATCTGAATTTCCCCTTTACGAAAGTTTCCGCATTCCCGAAACCCAGTACAACGATGATGTTTGCCGACTGCTACCGCAATCAGCCTGCGGGCACCGATCTGTACTATATCGGACAGTATTCCAAAGTTCTTGCTTCCGGTGTCTGCTACAAAGAAATCGGTATGCTGCACAACGCCAGAGCCAACATGGGTATGCTTGACGGTCATGTGACCTCCATGACCTTTGAACAGGTCCAGCACGAATATGAAAGCCCGAGAACCGTTTATCTGGTCAAACCGGGCGCTAAAGATTGATTAGGAGCTTTTTAAAATGAAAAAATTTTTGATTTTTACGTTGTTGTGCGGTGCCGTTTTTGCTTTCGCTGGTAAAGTCACTGTCGTTCTGCCGGGCAATGCCTCGGTTACTGAAAAAACGGCGGCGCAGGAACTGCAGGATCTGCTTAAAAAAGTTTCGCAGATTTCTCTTGTCAAAGAGGGAACAAAAACTTCAGGCAAAGTTATTTATGTCGGAAATACCGCTTTCGCCCAAAAGAATAATGCCGTCCGCAAGTTTGATACTGAAGAATGGCTTATTCAAGCTGTTGACGCAAATACGCTTATCCTCAACGGCGGCAGACGGGGCGTTGTTTACGCTTCTTATGAGTTTCTGGAGCGTTTTGCCAATGTGATGTTTCTTGACCAGTACACCACGAGCGGCCCCGATAAAGAGCCCGTTTGGACAAAAAATTGCAAATTGACCGGCAAACCTGCCTTTGAATGGCGTGCGCTTTACTCCTATTTTCCCCGCGACAACGGCGGACGTCGTCTGTGGAGTATGCGTTCAAGACAGAACTTCTTTCTCAACGAGAAATTTTATCCTGCAATGAAAGCGCACGGATTGACGCCTTATTTCGGCAGACCGCGTGCCAATCATACCTTCTACTACTATACAAAGGAGTGGAAAAATGCGCCGGATGAATATTTTGCGCTCTCTCCGCGCAACGGCAAACGTGAACGCGCGACCGGTCCTTCCGGTCCCGGACAGATTTGTTTCACGCATCCTGAGGTGCGCAAACTCTTTGCCGCTCAGCTGGAAAAATTCATTCAGCAGGATATGGCGGAACACAAAGACGCTCCGCCTGTCTGCTATGCCATTTCTGCCAATGACAACAACTACCCCTGCGTGTGTGCCAACTGCAAAGCCGCCGCAAAGAAATTGGGAAATTATACCGGACTTGTCATTGATTTTGTAAATTACCTTGCCCGTTCCGTCGCAAAGAAATATCCGCATGTGAAACTTAAATTTTCGGCATATCTCTTTGCTCAGAATCCGCCTGTTCCCGGAATGAAAATTGAAAAGAATGTTATACCCGGTATCGCTCAGATGGGTATGGAATGGGAAGATTTCAGCAGCAACTTCAAGCGTACCAAAAGAGAATCGCTTCTGCCGCTTCAGCACGCCGTGAACAAAAGTGCACTCACGGAATTCAAAAAGTGGGCTTCTTTCGGAAAACTCTCTATCTGGGATTACTTCATCACCTGGCAGAAACGCGGTTTTCTGACCGATAACGCCGACGCCATTTGCAGCAACCTCAAATACTATGATGGACAGGTTGAAGTCATGTTCGGTGAGATCGAAGACCCTCTTCACACCAGTTTCCACCCCCTGCGGATGTATCTTATCCACAGATTGTGGAATAATCCCAAACTTGACGGCGCAAAAGAAATTGACCGCTTTATGACGGCTTATTACGGAAAAGCTTCTGCGGAAATGAAAGAAATCCGCGCTCTGATCCTCAATGAAAACAAATCTCTCAACGGCAAAATTACCGTTCCCATGACGCAGAGAAAAAATCTCAATGCCCAATACTTTACTTCTGCTGAAAAACTTTTCAATGCCGCACTGAAAAAGGCGGGCAATGATAAGGCGCTGATCAAAAAAATCAAACGTGAACGGGTCAATTTTGACCGTATCCGCCTGATGCTGCCGCAGATTCCCGCCAATCTTGCGCCGGGAAAAACCGTTGTTGCCAAACGTCTGGTTGAAGATTTCACACTTCTTGCGCCGGAATATCTTTCAGGAAAACGTCTGCAGGATGAACTCCGTCTGGTCAAAGTCGCTGCACAGGGACCGATTTATGATACCCTTCCTGTCAAGGAGTTCCCGGGCAGAAAAGTCATTGCCCATTTCAAGGGCAATTCCTTCCCCGCCCAGTATCGGGCTAAAATCGGCAAAGACACGGATTCTGTGACCGGAACTGCCCTGTATCTTGCCGATAAATATCCGCTTTCAAAGGGCGTGCTTTGCGGTTACAATGATTCTGTTGCCAAAAAAGCTGTCCGTCGGACTCTGAGCAGGGATGAGTTTAATTTTGACGGCAAGTATCACTGGTACAGAATCGGAGACGTTCTCCTTTCCCCCAGCTGCTACGTCTTTGCCCACCAGAGTTGGGAAATGCAGCGCCGTCTGCATGAAGTTTATAATACCACGCCCGACAACCGCGCGGATATTTACATCAAACTCAAGGCTGAACTTGATCCTGCCGACAAAACCAAAATCGCCAAACTCTGGATGGATGGCGTGCTTCTGCTTGAACCCAAAGCTCAGAGCTTCGGAGCCATTGAGGGTTTTGAGGGTAAAAAGGTTATTGCCCGTTTCACGGAACTGCGTCCGCAGTACAAGGTAAAAAAAGTCATCGACCGTGATTCCATTTCAGGCGCAGCTCTTGTGCGTGAAGTGAATGACCCTGTTGCGCGCGGAATCCGTATCGGGTACTATGATATTTCAAGTAAAAAGTCCTGGTTGAGAGTCTTTACTGCCCGCGATTTCAAATTTGACGGAAAATATCACTGGTACAGTGCGGGAATCGTTCCAGTGAGCAGAAACGGTTATGCGCATGTTCACAATTCAACTGAATTCCAGCAGCGTCTTGATACAGTTGCCGGAATTCTGCCCGACGGCAGGGGAGAGGTGATTTTCAGACTCAAAGCGGAACTTGATTCTTCTAAAAAGTTCATCAAAAAGATTTATCTTGATGCAGTTGCCGTTCTGGGGATTTCAGACATTGTTAAAAAGGAATTGTCCGGCAGAAAAATCATCTCTGTCTACGATGCCAATGATATTCCGGCTCAGTACAAGGTGAAAAAGACGGCGGATAAAGCTGCCATCGCAGGCACAGCTCTTGTGCGTGAAGTCAATGACCCTGTTGCGCGCGGAATCCGCGTGGCGTACTTTGACCGTGCCAATCAAAAGACTTATTCCCGCAGCATTGCCGGAAAAGCCTTTTTTGCGGACAAGGGGTATAACTGGTATATTCTTTCAAACGTCGGTATTTCCAACAACGGTTACGCGCACACGCACGTCAGCTGCGAGTTCCAGAAATCTCTGAATGAATTGTTCAAGAGTTTCAACTGCAAAAAGGCAGATCTGGCGTTCAGAATCAAAACTGAACTTGACGCCTCCGGCAAGTTCATCAAAAAATATTATCTTGACAGTATAGCGGTTCTTGAAACTAAATAATTTATCTGTCTTTAATAAGAGCAACATTGCTTCCGTTGTTCGCAACGGAAGCAATTATGCATTCATCCGGCCATAGCCCTGAATTGCCATAAACAGCTCCAAAGGACAATATAGGCTTTGCTTTTTTGAGTCTATTAGGTCCATTGGGTCCACAAAATGCCGGGCAGGGTAACAATCTTAATGCAAATTCCACTGAGAAGGTGCCGGAAAAGATGAAGCGCACCAGACGGTACATGAAGCGAAAGCCTTGATCCGGCTTCATCTGCT
>JAZQYS010000612.1:0-3238 GCA_045633645.1 Victivallaceae bacterium
GAAAAGATGACGTTTGGCATAATAGATAAAGGCAGTGTGAATCGGACGTTCTCCGGGCTGGGGAGAAGTTTCAGCAATCGCACCCAGTTCAGAAATTGCCTGACGCAGCTGGAATGCTGAAAGTTTGTGGTCAATGGGTTCACCGATGGCAACAGAAAAATCAACGGGCCAACGGGTCAATTTGCGGAAATAAAGATGTTTTTCGTGCATTCCGGTCAGACGTCCGTGGATCATTCCCAGACGGACAGGCATGACTGTCACCTGGATTTCAGGCGGAATAAGCGGCTGAACTCCGGAACGGAAACGCATGATGTTGCCGCTGCCGGAAATGGCTCCTTCGGGGAAGAAACAGACCGTTTCCCCCTTACGCAGACGATTCTGAATTTCAGTAAAGAACTTTTTCATTTCCTTGGGACGGCGGGGACTCGGAACCTTGATGACACCCAGATACCAGAAAATGAAACGTGTGGGGATAAAGTTGATGACCTCAGTTCTGACCAGAAAACGCACTCTCTGGCGGACAACAGACTGGATCATGATCAGGTCAATCAGAGAAATATGGTTTGACACCAGCAGAATCGGACCGGAATACGGCATATTCTCCTTACCGACCACGCGCAAACGGAAAAGCACCAGACGCAGCACGACTGCGGCAATCTTTAACGTTAAACGCGGAGAACAAATAATCAATACAACGATTGCGGCAATCACCGCCGGATAGAGTTCAGCAACATAAGGCGCTGCCTCTTGCCAAAGATCAAACAAACATTCAATCATATGTCATTCCTGTTATTTTGTTATCGGAACAGGGGAATATTTTGCTTTTCCCCACTTGATTTACCCAAATGTATATTAAAACATAACATACATCTTATATATCATACACCATATAATAATATTTTCAACTCAATCCCCGGTTTAAATCGGCGTTTTTTGCCGGAAAACCATATTTTTTCATGTTTTTTGTCACATTTCCGGAGAAACCGTTTCAAAAGTTCCCTGAGCCAGAAAGGAATTTTTTCCGGTTCCGGCATGGATTCCTGAAACGCAAAAACAGTTGTTTTCGCCGAGGATTCCCGAGCAGACAAGCTCTTCGCCGAATCCGGTGGAACCGTTGAAATTCAGCTGCAGCGCGGTCATTCTGACGGGGGAATCAAGTTTCATACCCAGCCAGTCTTCTGTGAACATGGCATAGTAAGCGTTGTTCAAATGGCGGTTGTAATCAACCATTGCCGAGGAGACCTTGTGCGGCATATTGATTTCCGTTTTTTCCGGAGAAGTTATTTTACCGAGAGTATCTCCCTGAAAAAACACATCTCCGTCGTACTCCCACTGCGGCAGTCCCGTCAGATACTTTTGCGGAGAAACCGGACGGAAATTTTCAGGATTCAGCGTCAGCCACGCACTGCCGGCAACGCCGAAACGTTTGCCTGTTTCAGCTGAAGTTATTTCAAACTGCCGGTAGGCAAAGAGGCGGTCGAATCCGCTGGGCCAAGTGGTGATTTTTACAGTATCACCGTATTCGGGAAAATCATCCATCTGAATTCTTATCCGCGACAAAACCCAGCTCAAATCACTTTTACGGAGCTGTTTCAACCCCACGCCGAGCAAATCAGCGTGACGTCCGGCGGCATCTTGAAGATAATCAAAGACAACCCAGCTCCGGAGCTTGGCATCCACAGAAATATCGTTGAGACGGACAGAGTAAGTTATAACAAACGGTTCGCTTTTCATGGTGTTTTATATTTCAGATTCACCTCTGGAATCCAGCACTCTGCAAACGATGCGGCTGGCAGCTTCAAGTGTTGCCAGTTCCTGTTCATCGCAATCAGCAAAATATTGAAAGATGTACTGGTTCAGACGGTCATCAATGCGTTCGGTGATCTTTGCGGCACGGGGAGTGAAACTGATGATGATGTTTCGTCTGTCCCCGGAGTCTTCCCTGCGCTCAAGAGCACCGCGTTTGACCATTTTATCTACAAAAATCGAAGCTCCGGCGGAGGTCATGCCGGTAACCTGCATAATCTTCGCTAAATTACACGGCAGCGAGTGCCGTACCATCATAAGATGGAGGAACTGCTGCCGGGGAATCAATTTGGCATAATGCTGCCAATCGTTTTCAATGAACCGTTTGCGTTTAACTTCAAGCATACGGCACATTTTTTTGAAAACTTCCACACGTCCGAGCAGGTGCTCCGGTTTCCCGGTAAGAGGCACCTGTTCGTTGTGATTGTCAATTTTTTTTCTCATTGATGATTACTTGATAGTTTTGTATTCATCATTGATTTTGTTGCCGACGTCATCAAGACGCTTGTTGCGGTCGGCGCGGTCGGAATCCAGACCGTACTGTCCGAAGAACATGTTGCCGACGCGGCTGTTCATACCTTTGTTGACACCCTTGACGATCTTGCCCAGGTTTTCGCGGATTTTGGCTCCGGCGAAGCTGTCGGGTCTGGAGTATTCAACTTTGGCGATAACAACCAGCTGAGACTGCTTGATGGATTCGGTTTCGGTGGAGAACAGTCTGCCGATGACCGGAAGATCCTTCAGGAAAGGCAGTCCGGTGTTGCCGCGGACGGATTCGGATTTGCGGACACCGCCGAGAACAAATTCCTGATCGGTGTAAGGCAGTTGAACGGTGGTGGAAATATCAGATTTGCTGCGGCGGACGGAACCGTCAGAGTTCCAGCCGAGCAGGGAGTTGCCGGAAAGATCAAACTTCATCGTGGCGGCTTTACCGGTGATGACGGGAGTGACTTTGAGGTTGAACTGGAAGCCATCCGTAACCATGGGATACTGCAGCCAGCCGTGGATGATACCCGGGGCAGAATCAACATAACCGTAATTTTCACGGTAATAGTTGCCGCTGTAACGGTTGCCTTCGGCATCAACGTAACCGGTCAGGTATTTGGTAAGCGCACTGGTCTGGGCATTGGCGAGGATCGCCGCCTGTTCAGCGGTCACGGGCTGCATCACTTTGTTGTTGATAGCAGCAGTAAGAGTTGCCTTCAGAGCTTTGATTTCTGCGGGCAGATAGGCTTCCGGAATTCCGGCAATCTGGGCGTTGAGTTCAGCAAGTTTTCCTTCAAGAGTGCTGATGGGGATACCTTTGAAACCTTCGGCATTGCTGACGGGAAGTCCGGAGGCAAGCAGTGTCTGATAGGTTTTGCGGGCATTTGCATCATAATAGGTGGCAGTTCCGACCTGGGTTCCCATGACACGCATGGTGTAACCGGCC
>JAZQYS010000613.1:0-15207 GCA_045633645.1 Victivallaceae bacterium
GAAGAAACAGCTATGAAAATGGGTGAAGCCATCTATGCTGCCCAGCAGGCTCAGCAGGGTGCCGGCGCGCCTCCGCCGCCGAACGCCGGAGCTGACAATACTGCCAAAGCTGAAGCAAACAACGATGGCGTCGTTGACGCCGAGGTCGTGGATTGATCCGCGACCTCACCTTAATGGTGTGGGTGAAACCGGCACAATAAAAAAGTGCATTTAAAAAATAAGGAGAAAAAACTATGTCCAACAGCAACATCAAACCGCTTGGCGATCGCGTTCTGCTCGAACTTTGCGAGAACACCGAAGTCATGAAGGGTGGAATTCTCATTCCGGATTCCGCCAAGGAAAAACCTCAGGAATACCGTGTTGTCGCTCTCGGCACCGGCAAGAATGATGACAACGGCAACAAGATTCCGTTCGACGTCAAAGAAGGTGATATCGTTCTCACCAGCCGTTACGGCGGAACTGAAGTCAAGGTCGGCGACAAGGAATACAAAGTCGTCAATCAGGATGATATCCTCGCCATTGTCGGTTAATTCAATATTTTAATTCTAAGGAAATATTTATCATGGCAAAACAACTTGTTTTTTCTGATGAAGCCCGCCGCGGCATTCTCGAAGGTGTGACATTGCTTTCCAAGGCTGTCAAAGCCACTCTCGGACCCAAGGGACGCAACGTCGTTCTGGACAAAAAATTCGGTGCTCCCCAGATCACCAAGGACGGCGTCTCTGTCGCCAAAGAAATTGAACTGGCCTGCCCCTATGCCAACATGGGTGCCCAGATGGTCAAAGAAGTTGCCAGCAAGACCAACGATGTCGCCGGTGACGGTACCACCACTGCAACTGTTCTGGCTGAAGCCATCTACCGCGAAGGTCTCAAGAACGTTACCGCCGGCAGCAATCCCATGGAACTCAAACGCGGCATTGAGAAAGCCGTTGAAACTGTGGTGAAAGAACTTGCTTCCATCGCCACCGGTGTCAGCGACAAGGTCGCCCAGGTTGCCACCATCTCCGCCAACGGAGACACCACCATCGGTAACATCATCGCCGAAGCCATGGCCAAAGTCGGTCAGGAAGGCACCATCACCGTTGAAGAAGCCAAGACTCTGGAAACCACTCTGGATGTCGTTGAAGGTATGCAGTTCGACAAGGGATATCTTTCTCCCTATTTCGTCACCAACGCCGACTCCATGGAAGCTGTTCTGGAAGACTGCTATATCCTCATCCACGAAAAGAAAATCAGCAATCTCAACGATATGCTGCCGCTTCTGCAGTCCGTTGCCAAGGCTAACAAGCCCTTCCTGATCATCGCTGAAGATGTCGAAGGTGAAGCTCTTGCCACTTTAGTCATCAACAAAATGCGCGGTATCCTCAACGTCTGCGCTGTCAAGGCTCCCGGCTTCGGCGACCGCCGCAAAGCCATGCTGCAGGATATCGCTATCCTGACCGGCGGAACCTGCATTACCGAAGATCTCGGACTCAAGCTTGAAAACGTCACTCTGGAGCAGCTCGGACAGGCCAAGCGCATCACCGTTGACAAAGAAAGCACCACCATCGTTGAAGGCAAAGGCACTGAAGAAGCCATCATGGGACGCGTTGCCCAGATCCGCCGCGAGATTGAAGAAACCTCCAGCGATTACGATCGTGAAAAACTTCAGGAACGTCTTGCCAAGCTGGCAGGCGGTGTTGCCGTCATCAGCGTCGGTGCCGCCACTGAAGTTGAAATGAAAGAGAAGAAAGACCGCGTTGACGATGCTCTGCACGCCACCAGAGCTGCCGTTGAAGAAGGTATCGTCCCCGGAGGCGGTGTCGCACTTGTCCGTGCTGCTGCTGCTCTCAAAGGACTGACCCTGACCGGTGATGAAGCTGTCGGTGCCGACATCATCCGCCGCGCTGTTGAAGAACCTCTGCGTCAGCTTGCCATCAACGGCGGCTACGAAGGCGGTGTGGTTGTCGAAAACGTCAAGAACGGTGAAGGCAACTTCGGATTCAACGTCGCCACCGGCGAATATGTTGATATGATCAAGACCGGTATTCTGGATCCTGCGAAGGTGACCCGTTCCGCTCTGCAGAACGCCGCCTCCATCGCCGGACTGCTCCTGACCACCGAGTGCCTGATCACCGATATCAAGGAAGAAAAAGACGCTGCCCCCGCCGCTGCCGGCATGGGCGGTATGGGAGGCATGGGCGGCATGATGTAATTCATGCAGGCTTGATTGCTTAAACCAAAATAAAAAAGACAGCCGCAAACTTTCGGGTTTGCGGCTGTTTTGTGTTTCGGCGTCTTGAAAATTCGCAAGGTTCGCCGTAAAAAGTGGTTTGCTGTTACTCTCCCTTGGCGGCTTTGAGAATATCTTCAGCAATTTTGACAAGTTCCTGATGAACTTCGACAAAATATTTTTCACGCTGACAGGGCAGGGAACCCAGGGCGGAAACCTCTGCTGTTAAAGCTGTAAAGCCGTCAAAAAGCTGCTGACTTTTTTCCACATCACCGGTGATGGGTTCGTGATAATCTCCGCAGGCAAGGTACAGTTGTGCGACTTTATCGCAATAGGAAATCACCTTGTCGGATTTATCCCCGAAAAGTTTATCAAACAACTCTCTGCGGATTTTTTGCGGATTGTTATCTTCTTTGTTCCAGAGGATTCTTGCCGCACCGTACAACTGCAGTCCCGTGGGCTTATCCCAGGAGCAGTGACACTGGCAGTTGACCATGCCGTCAAATCCGTGACGGTCGTAATCCGCCAGGTGTGCAGCA
This sequence comes from Victivallaceae bacterium, assembly GCA_045633645.1. GTDB lineage: Bacteria > Verrucomicrobiota > Lentisphaeria > Victivallales > Victivallaceae > UBA1784. The sequence continues at coordinate 2,752 of JAZQYS010000613.1, forward strand.
AGTAGAGTAAGATCATAAGTCATAAAGTATCTGTCCGGACCCTTGGCAAGCGTGTTGTAGGTGAAAAGCAACGTTTTGATTTCATCTCCGACAACTTTTCTCCAGCCGAGATACGGTACAAACTGATCGTAATTGATCAGACGTTTGCCGTTGGCAACATCGTGGGTTCGGTTGTGGCGGTAGTCCGGATTCCAGTCCGGCAGACGGCAGCAGGAATCATCCAGTTTATGGAAATAACAGTGCCGCCAGACGGCAAGATTGATGATGACATTATCCAGCCCTTCAAGATAATTGCGGGTGGGCGGTTCAAGTGTTTCAAAGTAAACCAGTGCTTCAAGCAGCATACCGGGAAGTTCCTCTTTGGCACGCAGAGCGACACGGCGGAAAATATCCAGATACATATCGCTGAAAGGTTGCTTTATGCACTCTTCGCATTGGCACTTGTTGTCGTAACCGTCCCCCATCCAAATGGCGGCAATATCGATTTCGTCCTTGTGTTTTTTCAGATAAGAGATGATATGATCGGCGTAAATTTCGCGCACCTCTTCACGGCAGATACAGATTTGGAACCAGGTGCTGACGGCAACTTCAGCCTGTTTGTTGACTTTGCCTTTGGCTTTGAGTTCTGCGCGGGCTTCTTCGGGAGAAAGTCCGTGATTTTTGCCGTAATGTTCAGGCACGCCGTAATTCCAGCCGTGTCCGGCGCGTTCAATGATAAGACCGTGACGGCGGGCTTCGTCAACCATGGTTTTCTGTTTGAGGGCGATAGTTTTGCGTTCTTCCCAGCTTTTGCCTTTGAGAGCATGTTCAACGTGCTGTAAAGGATGTTCTCCGTCAATAACAGAATACTCGTCTCCCGGACGGTCATCGTCGTAACCCTCCATGAAAAAGAGGTTGTACTTGTTCTTTGCCATATAGCTTATCAAGTCATATCCCTCCTGAAGATTGTCGGCATCAGGACGGGCGGCGATACCTCTGAAAGTGCGGGAGGCAGTTTCTTTTATATGAAATCCGTCAAGAGAAAACTCGGGATTTTCCGGAATGATTTCTCCCTCTTTACCGGGATAGAGAAAATCAAATCCCGCTTTTTTGAGATACTCGTAAACACCGAAAAGCACGCTGCGGGGATTGCTGCCTGAAATGAAAAGTTTTCCCTCTCTGCTTTCAAGGGAAAAGGAATCCTGCCATTTATCGGTGTTTTCATTGCAGAGCAGGATGTCTGCATTTTTTTCTTCTGAAGTCTTTTCAAAAGAACCTTTGCCGTATTTGACAAGTTCGTCTGCGGCAAGAATCAAAACCGGATTGTTTCCGGCATAAATCTTATACATCATATTTTCCTGTCTATAAATTTAAGAAAAACTCAAGTTTCCCCGGACAGATAACTCTTTCCCTTTACAAATACTCCGCTTTTTTTGAAAAGAGGATCCGCCTTCGCACAAGGCTACGGTGGACAGGGAGGAAACAAAAATATACCGAAGCCGACGTTTCGGCTTTTTTTCTCGTGAAAAAAAGTTTTTCTCCTTCCCCCGACTCCCATCCGCCTTTATCAGAAAATAAAGGGGGAGTCATCCACCGGTTCGGGTTCTTCAGACTCGACCCAGTTGATTCCGGCAAAGAGCAGGTGTTTGAAAAAGTCGTTATCGCAAGCTGCAGTATCGTGTCCCAGAGCCAGATAATAGACTTTTCCGAGACCCCAGTTTTTTGTCCAGACGACGGGCCAGAGTCTGCCGTTGAAAGAAGCGTGAGCGGCGACGTTCACGCGGGAGTCGTAACGGTTGAGAAATTGTTCATCGGTGACTTTGCACTCGTGAACAGCCCAGTTTTTCCAGTCTTCGGGGGGCGTTATGCTGTCAAAATATTTCATGGCAGGGTGTTTCATGTCGACTGTCACAAAATATTCACGGTAGGGCGGATGTTTGCGGAAACGTCCACCGAGCATTGCTTCATATTCGGGACAATCTCTGAATGCCGTTGCCGCGCAGTGGACGGCGATGAATTTACCCTTTTCGGCACACCATGAAAGCAGATCAGTTTTCTGTTCAAAAGTCAGGTGATCTTTTGTCCAGTAAAACACGATGATATCGTACTGATCAATCACGCCCCGACGCAGTTTTTCAAGGTCATTGATGGCAATTTCAACTTCGTATTCCTGAAGTTCAGAAAGGTGTTTGGCAATGACTTTTGAGCAGCCTTCATAATCGTGGAACTCGCCGCCGCCCATGATCAAAATCTTTTTCATATTATGAAATCCTTTCTTCCCGGGAGCATATTGACGGCTTCAACGGTTTTATTCAACCGGGCGGATTCGGTGATCAATTCCACGCAGCGGATGGCGTTGCGGGCTTCTTCGGGGGTGACCAGAAGCGGTGCGCCCTCTGCCCAGGATTCGTAGAAGAAATCATAATAGGCTTTGCCCAGATTTCCGGCAAATTCCGGACGGGTGAAGTCGGGTTCGGCAATATCAAAATAACAATTTGTTTTGCTTGTTACCTGTTCCGGAGAAGGAATGTGGTTCATGTCGCAGATACCGACAGTATCTTTGGTTCCGCAGACTTTGAAACGGAAATATCCTCTGTAAGGATACGGGTCTTCATTGGCACGCTTTGCCGGAGCAGGGGAGAGTGACAGCATGATAACGGGTCCCTCTTCGAATCTGAGAAGCGCACCGCCGTAACCGCAACTTGACAGCGGTTCGTCGGGATGGACGGTAAATCCAGTCACCTCTTTGAGGGGGGAACGGTTGACCGCCAATGCCTGATCGACCATGTGGACGGCGTAATTGCTGAAGTCTATTTTGTCGTACCAGGAACGGGGAGAGTTGATTTCAATGCATCTGACTTCTCCGACATGTCCCTGCTGCATAACTTCAAGCGCGCAGCGGATCGGCAGACTTGCCCGCAGGTTGTGGTTGACGGTGAAAAGAACATTTTTTTCTTTTGCCTTGGCAATTAAGGCATCACATTGTTCGACCGAATAGGTCATGGGTTTTTCAAGGATAACGTTTTTTCCGGCTTCAAGCAGACGCATGGTTGTTTCAAAATGGGTGTCCACCGGCTTGGTGGCAACGACAACAACATCGGTCTGAGAGTCGGAAATCAACTCTTCCATGGAGTTGAAAACGAGATATTTTTCTCCGGCAGCGAGAGCTGCACTTTCAGGAAAAACATCATAAAAACCTCTGATCGCAAATCTGTCCTGACGTTTTTCCAATTCGGGAATGTGGTAGTTGCGGACCCAATTTCCTGATCCGCAAAAACTGATATTGCACTTTTTCATTTTTGAAAAGCTTTCTGTTTCTGAACTTTGTTTGTCAACATATTTTCAAACAGCTTTCTGCCGTTTTTGACTGCTCTGATTTTGCCGTTGAGTCCGGTACTGTCAAACAGCACGGTGTAAACGGTGTTGTCGCGTGAAGTAAAAGAGACACCTTCAAAGGAACCCTCTTTTACATATTGCGACTTGACCATGGCAGAAGTATCTTTCTTTGCTCCGACCTGAATCAAGTTGAGATAACGCACTTTGGTAACGGGCTTTTCAGGCGTGATTTCCATGCGCCAGTTGCCGAAAAGCGGGGCTTTTTTGCCTTTGAACCGCTTGGCATATTCAGCCTGACGTGTCTTGCCCAGCGGATAATTTTTGCCGTCAACCCAGAATTCTTTGCCCGGACCGCCGACTTTGGTGCGGTTGAACTTTGCGGGGAGCAGGGTTTTGCAGAAAAGTCTGCCCTGTTCTTCATCAAAACTGAAGATGTTTCCGGATTCAACAGGTTCGTTCTGACTGTGGAGCAGCCAGGTGATCTTCTGTTCAGGTTTGACCGTTTCAACGGTGTCGCAGACGACGAAGTAATCCGGACGGATATAGACGAATTGACGGATCATCTTTTTGCATTTGCCGGAATGATAACAGGCAGTCGAATCTCCGCAGACATAGGTGTAAAGATCATTGGTTTCAAAGGCGCGGACAATTCCCCCTGTCGTCTTGCGCATACCGCCGTGATTGGCAACGGCGTATTTGGGATGGGGCCAGCCGGGGAACTTTTCACCTTCCATGCGGATGGTAATCACGTTGTGGGCGATACTTGCTGAGTAATAGTTGTTGTCATGCCAGCAGTCATCCAGCCAGTTTTTGTGACCTGAGGCGGTGCGGGTGCCGGAGTCCAGAGCCAGAAAACCGCCTTTGTAAATCACGAAATGGTTTTCATCGGGCTGCTTGTGCGAGGCACTTTTGCTGCCGCAGGTGAACATGGCAAAAGTATCATTCTTTCCTCTGCCGCTGTACATATAGGTTTGTCCCAGATTGGGGAAGAAAAATGCTTTGGGCATATTGGCAAAGAAAGCTTCATCCTTTTTGTACTGAGAGGCCTTTGTATATTTGTACTGGAACGGCAGCCAGGGCGGATAACCGCTGAAAGACCAGGAGCCGGATTTCATCACATAATCATCGCTTTGGAAATCAGGCTGTGTGGCGATGAAACTGTCAATCAGCTTTGCTGCCGGATGTTTGCCGAAGAAGCGGCGGTAAAGTCCCAGATAACGGATGTTCATTTTAAGTTTATTGTCGGTGTGCCAGGCACCGCCGGTACCGTGTTCAAGGGTCAAACCGTCCAAACTCGGAAAAGTGGCATAAAAGAGCCAGTGGGGCAGCAGACCGTTGCCGGGAAAATCCATGGCGATATTTTTGCCGGTTACTGCCTCAAAAGTCAGATAGAAAAACCATTCCGGTACCGGAGCATCTCCGAAAGCGTACCCCGGGGTACTGTTGTGGGCGCCGCCGATACCGCCTGCCATCAGGTTGCGGAAAGCAAGCATTTTAAGATTGTCATTCAAACCGTCTTTCAGCAGAAACTCCGCCTGTTTGTCATCGACACCTGCGCTGCGCAGCGCAAGACCGATGTAGAATTTCATCAGCGGGGTGCCGTAAAAACTGCTGTTCCAGGGACTGGTTCCTTCGCCTTTGTTCTGAAGTCCGGACTTGATGATTTTCATTCTGTCTTGTGCGGCAACAGCGTGTCGGAGCAGATTTTTTCCGATCTCTTTGCGGTCACTTTCTGACATGGTGTCGAACAGCCAGTCATAGGCGGCAAAGGCTTCAACACGGGTGAAACTTGTCCAGTCGATGGGCTGCATATTTGCGTAACGTTCATTGTACCAGACGGCAGCTTTTTTCAGCAGTGCTACAGCCAGAGTGCGGTACTGTTCTTTGCCGGTCAACTTCCATGCAAACGCCGCGCGGAACGCCGTCGGACCGAATTTGTCGCGGCTGTAAAAATGTTTGTCATAGGCTTTTTCTGTGATGGAGCGGGGATAGGCATTGATTTTTTCAAGAAGCCGTTCAAATCCGCCGCGCAACAGTTTGTCAGAGGATAACTGACGGCGCATATTTTCAAATTCTTTTGCATTGAAAAGCAGTCGTGGACGGACGGGATTCTGCGGTATCTGCTTGTAATATTTGTCAAAATAAGGACTTTTTTCTTCCTGTTCCGCCGTTTTGCGGGGAGCTGCCTTTCGGGGGGCAGAAACTTTGCGGAGGGGAATCAACTCTACTTTGCCGTTGACTTTTTCAAGAACGATATCTTTGAACTCCACACCGGGCGTTGCCTGAATGCAGATACGGGCGGTTTTTGTGCCGTTCCACCACTTGTTCAATACGGCGCCGTGCGGTGCGATGCCGCTGATTTGCCCGCTGAAACTCTGCCAGGAGCCGGGGAGAATTTTTCTGTACATGGTGACAAAGAAAGTCCGTCCCGGACCATGGGCGTGCTGACGGACGCGTGTACCGGCAGGGAATGTATTCCACGAAGGATTTTTAAGTGTGATTTTCCAGATATCCCCCTCTTTTTCTATTTTGACGATATTGGGGGAGTGTGTGCCGTTGGGCAGGTCTTTCAAATTATCTTTGATACCGAAAGTCACCACGCCGGAACGGGTTTTGGTGTTCCATTTTGAGGCATCTCTGACGTAGATGAAATTGTCTTTTTTGGCAAGGTCTTTGGCAAGAACAGTTTCTGTTCCCTTGAAAACATTGACAGACGGGGAACCGATCATTTTTCCGTCAGAAGTATAAGCTTCTGCACCGAAAAACAAGAGTTTATTCTGCGGAGCTGTGCCGTTTGAACGGAATTTGCCGCTCAACTTATAAACGGCACCGGGGTCAACTTTGAACTCATAAACGCTCAAAATGCGCATTTTGCCGACGGTGAATACGCCGTCTTTTCCGGGAGCAATATGTTTCCACCCGCCGTTTTTTTCAGGAATGAAACTTTGTGCGGCAAGTCCGCTCAACAAAAGGGTTGAAATAAAAAGGAAAAATTGTTTTTTCATGATTTTCAGCGTTCTCAATTCTTGGGTTTGGTATAGTTGCCGCCGACACCGCCGGTGCTGAATCCGGTGAAGAAAGTCTGTTCGTGACCGGTTTTGTAAGCATAAACTGTGGTGCGTTCTTTGTGTTCGGCGTAGGTCAACTGTTTGAGGGATCCGTCAGCAAAACAAGTGTTGGCAGAGCCCTGGATACCGGGCATGTCCGGCAAATTTGCGCATTTATCGATCATCATATTGCGGGGATCGCCTGCGCCGTGCGGGAATCCGAGTTTTTTCAGATAGTCGGCTGCCGAAGTATCTTTGCCTGCGCCGTCTGCAAACAGAAATGCTTTGCTTGGCTGATGAACCTGAGACATTTTATGAACAAAGTAGTTGCCGCCGGTTTTACCTGTTTTCCACAGATAGCCCGTCAGAAAATAGTTGGCAGTGTAAGTGGATAACCTGAACGTTGTTGTGCCATGATAGTGGACTGCTCCGAGAGTCGGACACTCAAAATCCGCAGAAGTCCGCGCCGTTCTGGGTTCCCATCTGACACCGTAACGGGCGCCCTGTCCGGCAAAGGAGGCAAGACGGCTCATCCAGTATTGACGGTAATAGTCATCATCAGCGCTGGAAGGACGTTCGATCATTCCCGGCACGATCCAGTCTTTATTATCACCAGAATACATACTTGCAGCCAGTCCGATATTTTTCAGTTTGCTCTGACAGCTTGAGGAGCGTCCGCGTTCTCTTGCTTTGTTCAGTGCCGGCATCAGCATCGCAGCAAGAATGGCAATGATTGCAATTACGACAAGAAGTTCAATCAGCGTGAAGCTGTACAGCTTCACCTGTCCGCGGACAGGTGAAAAAGAAATTGTTTCGTTTTCCGGCATTTGTTTTGATTTCAACAGCATAATAGATGTCTCCTTGTTTTTTGGGAAAAACTTTGTATACCACTTTGTATTTTTTTATATTATAGTCATCCACACACGAAAATGCAAGAGTAAAATGCGAAAAAACAGAAATTTTCCGCAGATGAAGCTGTTTTTCAGTTTCCTGAAATGATTTCAGCCTGAAATACTTCTGAAATAACGGGGGCCTTGTCTTTTAAAATCAGCTGCTGTCTTAAAGCATTGAGCATTCTTTCGCCGATCATCTGCAGCGGCATTTTGATATAACTGATACCGGGCCAGTCCAGAAGCAGCTGGCTCAAATCGTCAAATACCATAACTTTCATGTCAGATGGGAACGATATTTTAAGCGTGTTTGCCGCATGAAGAACCGCCGGATATATGGGGGCAAGTGCTACAAAAAGTGCATCAATATCGGCGTTTGAAAGATATTCAAGAGCCGCCTGATAACGGTCTCCGCCGCAGAAAAATCCGGTTTGTCCGGGTTGCAGCGGCAGCTCGTGTTTGCGCAGAGCTTCACAATATCCACGGTAACGCGCTTCGGCGCTGGAGCCGGGAAAATCGGGGGAACAACCGAAGAAACCGATTTTACGGCAACCCTGCTGAATCAGATATGTCACGCCTTTTTCCGCTTCGGCAACATTATCAACGCCGATGAAACTGACTCTTGAATTGATTCTGCGGTTGAAGCCTACGGCGGGCAGAAGTCCTTTGGCAATTTTGCGGTACAGTTCCGAATCTTCGGACAGCTGTCCGGAAAAAAGCAAACCGTCCAAATCCTCTGCGTAAAGCTGACAGTTGCCGCTTGAAAAAGTTTTGACATGGATGTTGCGCCGTTCAGCCTCGCGGAGGATACCTTCCATGACATAAGTGTAAAAATTGTTGTCGGTGATGGATTTGAAAAAGTTGACGCCAACGGTAAACGGTGGATCTTTGACCTGATCTCCGAGTGTCAAATTAACAAAAGTTCCTTTCCCGGGAAAGCGGATGATCACCCCTTCTTTTTCCAATCCGCTCAACGCGCGGCGGATGGTGGTGCGTGAAACATTGAATTCTTCTGCCAGACGTGCTTCGGTAAATATTTTATCTCCGGGATTAAGTTCTCCTGAAGCAATCTTGCGTTCAAACAGTTCACGCAGCTGTTTGTAGACGGGAGTGTTTTCGTTATCTTTGACCGATCTGGACATATATCTGCCTTTTCAAATAGAAGTTTTCAAATCCTTTTGCGTGTGCAAATAATATAATCTTGTGTTGATGGAATTGCAAATTTCTGAAACACTTTCGGGCGGATTGAATAAAAAAAACTCCCGGGGATTAAGCCGGGAGTTTTGAGACCGGGAAAAATCAGTTTGCGTTCCGGACCTTATCAAGATAAAAATGTTCGGCGTTCAAACGTGCGATTTTGAGGAAATCTTCATCAGAGAGATCTTCGATTTCAAGCATCATTCCCATCGTGCAGCGGGGATCAATCCAGTACATGTCCGTACCGAACATCAAATGGTCTGCGCCGATTTCAGAAATGGCGTGGCGGATATGTCCGTTAAAGAAAAGGTCTCCCGAAAAATCTCCCATGCACTGAGGATACTTTTTGATCATCTCAACCGCGGCGGGGAAACCGTTGGGACGTCCTCCTGTGTGTCCGAAAACGAACTGCACTTCAGGATATTTTTTGAGATGACACTCAAAACGCTCAGGGACGGAGTGTTTCTGGACAGGATTGTAATCAGAGATACCCCAGCTGTGCGTCATGATCGGTTTTCCGTATTTTGCCGCAATTTTGAAAACAGCGTCATACAACGGAGAGTCGGCATCCGTTTTGTGACCGGCAGGGTGGATTTTTATGCCGATACAATAGGGATCAGGCAGGCTTTTTTCCAGATTTTCCAGACATTTTTCAGAATAACGCGGGTCGAATCCTTCAAAAAAGAGCATACGTCCTTTGGATTCTTCGCAGCAGGGACGGAAAAGGTATCCCGGGGAAACGGAAGCGTTGATGTTGGTTTCACTGGGGGTGAAGAAAAAGTTTGTCAAACCGAAAAAGTCCAGTTTATCCTGCCACTGTTCCCACTTTGCCGCAGATTCGGGAGCCGGGAAACGCGCAGGGGTATTTTCTTCAATCGTGTGTCCGTGTGCATCAATAAAGAGTTGGGGAATCTTGATTTCCGGCAGTTCCTCCGGAATGACCGGCTCTTCTCCGAGGAGACGGCGGAAGTTGTTTCCGGCAATGGCACAGCGCGTTTCCCAGTCAAAGTGACCGAGAACAACCTGAGCCAGTGCCTCTCCGGGAGAAAGGAAAGGATACATACTGCCGTAGAGAAGTTTGTCTTTGCAGCCCGCATCAACCAGACGTTCAAGAGCAAACGTATTGCAGAGGTTGCCCGTTGAAAGATAGAGATTGGGAACAGTCTGCAAAAGTTCTGTAATGGGCGAAATGTGATAAAGAAGTTTTTTATCTCCTGAAGCAAGGATGAAATTAACTTCAGGTTCCGCTGTTGCCATGGCGGCAATTTCTTCAAAAGTGTGTTCCGTCTGTATCACCAGACGGGGATTGCCCTCGGTACATGACAGTTTTTTGTACGCTGTCGGCGGTTCGGACGGAATATCATTCCAGGAGGGCTGAAGATCTGTGATGTAACAATCCAGAAAAGGAAGCCTTTTCTGCATCTCGGCATAAAGACGACGGAATTCTTTTAAACTTGCAAGCATATCAAACCTCCGCAAAAAAAGTTGATTGGTTCTTTCATAATATACCCTTGTATTTTGATTATTTCAAGCAAAATAACACCTTGAAAGTATTGGGAAATGAACTGAAAAATCAAAAAAATCTTTTAAGAGGGTTGCATTTTGACGATTTCAGGAGTATATTCCCGAAAAGAATACCAACTTTTTATGAGGATATAAAAATGCAGAATAACTTGCCCCGTCCCAAAGTCGCTTATATCGGATTGTCTCTTGAACTTTATCTCTCAACCAGCGGTCCGGAACTTCTCACCTGGCAGAGAGCCTTTGACAACTGGAGCAGAAAACTGTCGGCTTTTGCCGATATTTGCTGCAAAAAAATGGCGTTTACGCCATCGGACGTTGCGGAAGTTGAACAGCTTATTTCAGGAAAAGACATTGATGCCATCGTTCTTTCTGCGGTTTCTTATACGCCGAGTATGCTGATTGTTCCCTTTCTCAAAAAAATGGGTCTTCCCGTTGTCATCTGGAGTACGCAGGACAGTGCCGTCATCAGCGAAAAATATGAGCCTGTTGATCTGACACGGAATCACACCGTTCAGGGTATTCACGATATCACCAATGTATTGTTTCAGTCCGGCATCAAATATAATATCGTCACCGGACACTGGGAGGATGAAAAGACTCTTCAGCGTCTGAACGACACGTTGCGCATTGTCCGTGCGGCACGGGCGGCAAAGAAAATCCGTGTCCTGGCACTGGGCGGTGCTTTTGAGGGAATGGGCGATTTTGATTACGATCCTGAAAATTTGAAAAATGTCTGGGGACCTGAGGCGGTTGCGCTTTCAGCGGAGGAATTCTTAAGTGTACTTCCGTCAATAAGTGAAGATGAAATTGAAGCTCAAAGACTCAATGATCTTGATTTCTTTGAAGTCATGCCCGATCTTTCTGTTGAAGTTCACCGCGAGGCGATCCGCCGCAAATTTGCGGTAAAAAAACTGCTTGAAGAAAACAATGCCAATGCCTTTACCATGAACTTTCTCAATCTGCAGGCTCCCTCTTTCGGACAGCTGCCGTTTTATGCCATCAATACGCTGATGGCAGAGGGTATCGGTTATGCCGGAGAAGGAGACGTTCTCCGCGCCGCCGCCATGCGGCAGTTGGTGGAACTTACGGGAGATGCCAATTTTTCAGAGATTTATACGGTGGATTTCAAACGTGATCTTTTCTTTATGTCGCACATGCAGGAATGCAGTATCGGTATCGCCCGGCGCGACCGCAAAGTCCGTTTGAAAAATATGCCGTTCTGGGTCAATAAGACCAACTATGCGGGAATGTTTTTTACCGCTGAACCGGGAGATTACACCCTTGTCTGCATAACTCCTGCACCGGGCGGAACATTTAAAATGGTTGCGTTTACAGGAACTGTTCCGGATCTGCCGGTGCTTGAAACTTATAACCGTGCTTATTGGCTCTTCCGTCCGCAGAGACCTGTTGAAGAAATTCTGGATGATTACAGTCTTGCCGGCGGCGCACACCATCTTTCAGCCGTCCGCGGACACAGGATTTCTGAACTTAAAGCACTTGCTGATTGTCTGGGATTCCAATTTGAAAACATTGATTCCGGCAGATAATATCAACTGCCGGATAAACGCACCTGTCAGCGGGCGACGATCACGTTGCAGCTGCAACGGTTCAGACGTTCATCAGGCGTATCCGTCACAAGCGTGTCAATTTCCTGCGGAGAAAAGGTCAGGAACGGACAGGTGCCGCCGATTTTTCTGTTGTCGCACAGCAGAACCAGTTTGGCTGAGTTCTGCCGTATTGTTCTGCTGATGGCGGCGGATTCCTGATCCAGAGAAAACGCACCGTGTCCGGGCTTGAAAGCGTCACAGCTCATGAAAGCCATATCGCAGTAAAACTGCCTGAATGTATCTATGGAAACGGTTCCGTAAAAATCCAGATTGCTGACTCTGAAACGTCCGCCGACGAGAATGATTTCAATGTCGGGATTTCCGCCCAGGGTTTCAATGACAGCCAATGCGGACGTGACAATCCGCAGAGAACCTTTGTTTTTCAGGGCTGAAGCAAAATTCATGCAGGTTGTTCCGCTGTCAATGGCAATTGTCATACCGGGCGTTACCAGTTCTGCCGCTGCATTGGCAATACGTTTTTTTTCATCACACTGCAGGGATTCCCGCTGTTCAAAGGTGCGGGCAACCAGGGATTTTTTATCAACGGCACGGATTCCGCCGAAGGTACGGACAATCAGTTTTTCCTGTTCGAGACGCAGCAGATCCCGGCGGACTGTTGCAATTGCGACGCCGGTCAACGTCACCAGATCAGAAACTTTCAGTTCCTGCTCTTTTTGCAGACATTCAAGAATCATCTGTTTGCGAAGTGAAAAACCGCACCCCATTATTTTTTCTCCCTGTTATTTGCTCAAAATCATCTTTTATACTATAGCATGATTTTGTTTTTTTGCAACTTTACAAAAGGTATGGTTTCATATATGGGCAGATAAAAGTCAATGTTTGACTGAACATCAAAACTTTTTTTCAATAAAACAC
>JAZQYS010000614.1:0-3514 GCA_045633645.1 Victivallaceae bacterium
AGATTTTTTTCAATATTTTTGACAGATGATGACGCACCCGCCCGCGGTTCCACAAACCTTCAGGCTTAAAAAGCCACGACAGAGCAGAAAGCAGTTTGAAAGGCGATTTGTCAGGCGCAAAACAAAATAATCCCAAATGTCCGTGTTCAGCAGGCGTCCTGCCCGAAAGAATTGTCGGAACAGCACTGCTGGAATAGCCGAACTGCATTACAATTTTCTTACGGTACGGCAAAAGCTCAGTCATAAAATTGTAATCATTGACAATTTTCCACCCCAGAGCATCTATGAATAAAAATATTTCAATCGTTTTATGTTTCATATTCACCTCACGGCAGCGCACGGTATCCGGGCAGTTTACGGAAATCGGCGGCAGGTTTACGGTTCTTCAATTTTACAGAAGGAAGAGCAGGTTTCTCAATGAGATACCCTGTTGTAACAGCCGCCGGAGCAATTGTCTCCCATACACTGTATTCGCTTGACGGCACACTTAAAAATTCAAGGTTCACATAACGGCGGAATATCGGAAGTTTATCCGCATTATTTTTGTAAACCATTTTAACGGCGTTGCGGTCAAGTCCGAAAGTATTGCCGTAGGGCGTGATACCGGGAACGAACTCCATTGTATTGCCAACGTAACTTGCCAGGTCAAGGAATACTGCGGGATAAACTTTACCCAATCCTGAAGTCATGCTTCTGCCCAAAGCATTTGCGCCGTTGTGAAAATCATTGGCAAGATATGCTCCTGTAAGATATCTTTCCTTTCCGGTAATTCTGTGTGCGGCAATCAAAGTTGCGGCACGGCGCAAGGGGTGATAATTCCCCCAGCTCATCGCATGAACCCAGCCCGCATGAGGAGCATGCCACAAGGTGCGGTAAGGATAAGCTGTTTCCTGTTTTGAAAGCATTTTTTCAGCATTTTTCAAAATCACGGTGCGGTACTCTTTCTGCAAGTGGGCAAGTTCCTTGACAGGATGAAGTTCAAGAATCATCCACGACAAAACCTGCCATCTCCAGAAATCTTTATTGAACGTGTTTTTGATGCGTTTTTGTTCATTAAGCACAGGTTCAATATATGAACGATCTCCGGTGAGAATATAAAGATTTACGCCCGCTCTCAGCAGATTTTCTGCGTTAAGATACGGTTCCTCGCAATAAAAAATCATTCTGTTTTTCAAACGGAACCATGAAACAAGTCTGTTCAGCGGATTCATGGCAAAAAGCCATGCTTTTTTGGCAGAAGTCAAATATTTTTCAGCCTCTTTAACAGCACCGGCTTTTTTCAGAGCAAGCGCAAGGGTACTTGCGGCGGCAGCATATTCAAGCGTTCCGTTGCGGCTTGGTGCTGACACATAATAAGTGCGCTTGTCTTTATCGGGCAGTCCCTCCCCCGGACCGGGGTGTCCGGTCGTTTCAAACCAGGTGCCGACACCGCCGTTTTTCTCCTGAACGGCAAGCAGATGTTTCAAGCCCCATGCCGCTTCATCCAGAATATCGGGAATACCGTTGCCGCTTTCGGGGATATTCAGTTGTCCGTCAATGAAGTTTTCACTTTTCATTAAATAAACCGTTGCCAGATCATTGACGATTCTCAGGTGATACGGTCTGCGGTCATAATCCGCCGCATCGTGCCAGCCGCCGGGAGCAGTTACTGTTTCATTTTTATATATCTGATACTCTTTTATCAAATCAAAGACTTTGACTTCGATGGGGTTTTCTTTGATATCAAAGAAACCGTAATTGCGCGCTTCCCTGCCCTTGCGGTAATGTCCGGCATTGCCGGGGAAACGTCCTCTGACAACAGCAGCGTGACAGGCGGGACTTGTCCAGGCGGTAAAAGGCTGTGCTTTTGCAATACCGCAACGCTTGTGATAAAGCCCTCTTGCATGGATATAAAAGGCTTCGTTCAAAGTTTCAGAGCCGATAACAAAATCCATGCTTCTGCCGATTGAGTCCACATAAAAATAATATTTGCCGGGAGTATTGAAAGAGGAATAATCCAGTTCCAGAACTTCCTCTCCGGTAAAGGGGATCTCTCCCTGATAAAGCGGATCATCTTTCCTCAGAACCAATTTGTTTGAATAGACACATTTATCGTCGGAACTGCGGCGTAATTCAAATGTCTTTCCGGCAAGGTGTTTCAGAGGAAGAGCGCCTGCTTTTCCGAGCCAGGCACCCAGGTAAGCATATTTTCTTTTCTGATTTATGCCGTTGCCCAGCTGATTGAGTTTGAATACAGGACTGGGAATATTTTTATCATAACGCAAAACCGTCTTGCCGCAACTTACTTTTCCGCCGTGTTTCAGAGGATGAGCCAATTTTATATATTGATAAAAGGTCACATCCGGTTTACGCAAGATTCTGCCGTCTTTATCGCGCAAAAGAGCATTTTCTTTTTTCCAGACAAAATCACCACGGTACTGAGAAGAAATAAGGCCGGCGGGATTGGAGTTATTTCCCTTCACCACCACAACTTGAGGAGTGAGAAACTCGTATTCAACAGCAGAAGCAAACAGGGGAAAGAGGAGTATCAGCAAAAACTTTTTCACGCTGTCACCTCCACTTTTCCGGCAGCAAATGCGTTACAGTACCTGTTGAGGATTCCGACTGCGGCAAAAAGTATCATCATCTGAATGAAGTTCACCTGCTGTTTCATCACCCATTCAAGGGTGGATTGCAGATAAACAGCGGTCAGTCCGCCGACGATTCCGGCAGGAATGTAAAACAAATTGGTTCGTCTGAGTTTTTTCACCAGTTTGCAGGCGGCAACGTAATAATATCCCAACCATGAAAGAAACGCCGCAAGAGCGAGAAATCCGCATTCTGCGCCGACAAGCAGATAACTGGTTTCAACAATACCCTCTTTGAAGTCTTTGGCGATACGCTTATTTCCGTAACGGTATTCGCAATAGGGATAAGGCGGATTGATTTTTATACCCCAGTTGTTCAAACCGACACCCGTAAAGGGTTTATCTTTCATCATGTTCCATGCTGAAGCGGCAAGATACTGCCTTGTCATCAGAGATTCTTTGGGCGCATTTTCAAACCGCTTGATGATGTTGGGAAGAAGAAGCAGCGCGCCGAAAAAGCACAACAGAAAAATCGGCATCAGAATCTGGATTTTACGGAAATGGAACTGATAACGCAGAGAAAGCAGCGTTGTAATGGAACAACCTATCGGCAGACAAACCATTGCGCCGCGGGAATAAGTCCGCATACATGCCGCAGAAGCCGCAAGAAAAAATCCGGCAAAGAGAAAACGTTTCCAGCCCTTGTTGCGGTTGAAGTAATAAGCGAAAAATACCGGAGCCACCAGACACATATACATTCCCATACTGTTCTGATGCGGAAAAAATCCGTTTGCCTGGTGAATACCCTTGACGTGCTGCCAGACCACTGTCAGGAACGTTGCCCCGGCAACGATACCGAAACAGGTCATAACGGTATTGAAATCCCTTGTCCAATAAAGATAATAATAGGCACAGAGAAACACCACATACATCATGATCATCTTCCA
>JAZQYS010000615.1:0-1749 GCA_045633645.1 Victivallaceae bacterium
TTATCAATGCCCACTACACCATGGACTGCAAACTTGTGACCATTCAGTTTTCCGCCGACGGCAGGGTGGACTTCCGCGAACTGGTCAAAGAGTTGTCACGCGCGCTCAATACCCGCATTGAACTGCGCCAGATCGGTGTGCGTGATGAAACGGGTATTTACGGCGGTATTGCCGTTTGCGGCAGGGAACTTTGCTGCTGCCGGATTTTGAAAGAGTTCAACTCCATCAACGTAAGAATGGCAAAGGAACAGGATTTGTCGCTGACGCCTGCGACGATTTCCGGTGTCTGCGGCAGACTCAAATGCTGTCTTAAATTTGAACACGAGGGGTATGTTGAACTTGAAAAAGGTATGCCGCGCAAGGGTGAATTCTGCGATACGCCCAACGGACGGGGCAAAATCACTGACCGTAATCTTCTGTCGCGCAAAGTTTCCGTGACCTTTGAAGGCGGCGGCGTCAGTACTTTTTCAGTGGACGATATCAAAGTCTGCTCTCCTGAAAAGAAAAACAATTCCGCACCCCGCAAGCAGCATAACCGCAAGAACAACAAAAACGGCGGCGATGCCGGAAATGAACGCGGGGATAACTGATGTCCTCTATTATTGCCGGACTTGATGCCGCAGGGTTCATGCCTCTGCCCGGTGAAACCGAGGCGGCTTTTATTGAAAGAAGTGAAGGTATCCTCGCCTGTCACCATGACTTCAACGAAATGCTTGAAGTTCAGGGTAAGTTGACGGTTTTTGATTTTGTGGAAGTCAAAAAAGAGGAAAAAATCCCTTCTGAAATCATGGAGCAGGCAGGGGATGTCACCTGGAATCTTTACCGTTTCAGAGCGCCGCATGTGCCGGGATTCTTTCTTTCGCGTTCAGTGGGACTCTTGTGGGGCGGTTGTTTGATCGGTGATCCGGATGAGAGATTTTCTCTGTTTCTTGTCCGCAACAGTTTCCGCAAAAAGGAACGCTGGCTTTTTTACCGCAGAACGGAACTTTTTGCACATGAACTGTGTCACTCCATGCGGATGGAACTGCATGAAACGACGCTTGAAGAATATTTTGCTTACCAGACCAGTCCCAGTTGGCTGAGACGGTATCTCGGAAATTGTTTCATCCGTGACTGGGATGCCATTTGCTTTGTCATTCCGGCACTGCTTTTGTTTGCGGCATCTGTTGTGCGTGACTTTCTGTATCCGTCACTGTGGATTATGCCTTTCTGGATTCTTGCTTTTATTTATCCTTTGTTTTTGTTGTTCCGCAATGCCTGTTCAAGGCGTGTGGTGAAACGGGCGGGAAAAAAGCTGGAGCAATTCGGAATAAGTGAAGTGCAGGCGATACTTTTCCGTTGTACGCGTGAAGAACTTCTGCAGCTGGGCAGTCTTGCGGACAGAGACGCGTTTGACCGCTATGCCGCAGATATGGCGCAGAAAGAGCTGCGCTGGAAAATCATTCTTGAAAGATTTATAAATGTAGAAAAGGAAATAATATGACTGAACGTAAATACTCAGCCGCCGGTCCCGGATTTGAATTTTCTGTCTTTTCCCGGGGGAAACATGCGGCGGAACTGTGTTTGAACGGTTCTCCGAGATTTGCTCTCGGACGTGTGATTCTTGAGGAAAAATTCAGCGAAACAGGTGCATTGGAAAAAAAACTCCGCCGTCACGAAACTGCGGATATGCTCTCTGTCGGACTGGACAGTTTGAACATTCTGCCTTTCGGCTGTGAATATGCCATCGGCAGGGATTTTGAAGTTACT
>JAZQYS010000616.1:0-4138 GCA_045633645.1 Victivallaceae bacterium
ACTGCCCGGAGCTTATATTCTGCTGCTGCCCGGCGCCAGATGGGAAAGTAAATGTTTCCCCGCAAAACTTTTTGCCGAAACAGCCGTCAACGTCAGTAAAAAACAGACTGCTGTTCACTTTGTTATCGCAGGAAGCAAAGCCGAAATTCCCCGGGCGGAAGAGTTGAAAAGCCACCTCCCCGCGAATTTTCCGGTAACGGATTTGACGGGAAAAACCTCACTTGGAGAGTTATTTGCCCTGATAGATCAAGCCGATGCCGTTGTCTGTAATGACTCAGGTCCCATGCATATTGCCGCGTTGCTTCAGACGCCGGTCTTTGCCTTTTTCGGTCCGACGGATCCGGTAAAAACCGGTCCGTGGGGTCAGAGTGACAGAGTGTTTAAAACAAACTGCGATTGCTCTGTTTGTATGAAAAAAGAGTGTCCGCTGCCTGAAACGGTGTGTCATGCCGTTGATCCGCAGGCAGTATCCGCTGCAATACTTGAACAAATTTACCAGAAAGAACAGTCATGAACAAAAAACGACTCTTTTCCGCCGTACTTCTGCTGCCTGTTTTACTCTCTGCCCAGATCGGGATCAAAATGGAGTTGAACCGCAAGGATTTCATGTTGTATGAACCGATTTATGCATGTGTCACTTTACGGAACGACAGCGGTAAAGCCCTGCTTTTCGGGAATCATCCCCAATTGCAGGGATTTATTCTGTTTGACATCCGTGACAAGAACAACAACCGTATTCCGCAGAAAAAAGATGCTGAATTGAATGTGACCGGCTTATTCTTAGGTCCGGGCGAAGTCAAAAGCATCACAATTCCGATCAGCAAGCATTATGAACTGGATAAAACCGGGAACTTTCAGGTGCGTGTTTACGTTTCACACAATCTTCTGGATAACGAATACCAGGCGCAGAAAGCCGAATTCATCCGAATCCACACCGGCATTGAAGTCAACCGTCTGACCGTGGGTATTCCCGATCTTACAGGAGAAAGAAAAAATCAGCCTGCCCAATCCAGAACCTATTCCATCCGTGCGCTGGATATCCACGGTGAACGCTATTATTATCTGATTGTCGAGGACGACACCCGTGTTTACGGCGTGACCCATATCGGTTACCAGTACGGACAGAATCAGTTGCAGATCCAGACGGATATGCTCAGCAGAATACATCTGCTCGTTCCCATGTCGCACAAAGTCTTTCATTATCTGACTTTCGGACTGGACGGAGAAAATATTGAAAGCAGTTATTGGAAAAAAGGCGCAACAATTCCCGCGCTTTACCGGGATCCTGCCTCCGGCAAAGTCAGCCGTATCGGCGGAACTGCCGCCCGTCCGGGCGTTGATTTCAAATCCGCAGATCAGAACCGTTATACCACACGGGAACTTAATCAGGAATACATGGCAATCCCCAAAAAGAATACCGGCATTGTTGATATCGGCAGAAATGTCGGAAAAGACTGAAGAATATCTTTTTATATTTAAAAGGTGAACAATATGAAATTTGACTACAACAGCCTCAATTATGCAGGAACGGAAAATTACCGTTCACTCCGCCGTCCGGAAATTGTTTATCCCGGTACTGAAACAGTGGAGTGGTACGGTTTCAAACGTCATAACTTTGAAATCGACGGACATAAGGGTTTTATCGTTGAACCGCACAATCCCGCGCCCGGACTTCCCTGGAGCTGGTGTCTGCAATGGGCGGAATCCTTTGTTCCGCGCACTCCTGCATTGAAACTGCTGGAACGCGGATTTCATCACGTTTATATGGATGTCTTTTCAACCTATCTCAACAAAGAGGGATTGGCTGTTCTTGAAAAGTTTTATAAATTGCTCATGTCGCTGGGATTCTATCATCAGGCGGCATTGATCGGCATGAGTTACGGCGGATTGTTCTCTTTCCGCTGGGCGGCTGAACACCCTGAAACTGTGGCGGCAATCTATGCGGATGCGCCCGTCTGCGATTTGGGTTTCGGTGCTTCTCTGCAGTCAAGTTTAAAAGATTTCTTTAAAACGGAATCCGAAAAACGGGCGGCAGCTTACGGTACGGGCGTGGAAGAACTTAAGAATCATCCGCTTTCACCCCTTAATAACTATCAGCCGATAGCGGAAGCCAAAATTCCGATTTTCTGTATCAGAAGCGGACAGGATCAATCTGTTATTCCCGAAGAAAATATTGATATTTTTGCGGAACGTCTGCGCGCTGCCGGAGGCATGATTGAAATTCTTGACCGTCCGCTTTACGGACATCATCCGCACGGATTGGACGACCCCTCTCCGCTGGTTGATTTTATTCTCAAAAACTATCCGTTTTAAGTTTAAGGAAATATAAACAAAATGGCAAAACGTTATACATATACTGATACAGGATGTTCAATTTTCGGTTCTTACGAGACCTTCAACAAGGTTCTTTACGGCGGTCATAACGGCGACGCTTCTCCCGACAGGTTCTTCACCTTTGCCGGAGACACGCCGGTATTCATGGGCGCAACCAGCGACTTCATGCGCGACACCTGGTGCTATCAGGCAAAGAACGGCGTGCTGATTTCAGGACTCTGTCTGACGCCTGAGTTTGACGGTGATGTGTACGGCAAATTCTTTCATCACTCAAACGATATTGAAACGCGCTGGCACCACGGATATCTCACCTATCACTTAACCCACATGTCCTCTTATTTCCCGATGGTGGACGTCAATATCACGGTTCTGCCGCTGCAGGATGAAGACGGATTTATGGTCTGTTATGATATTACCACCGATCAGAGAATTTTCTTTGCAGCCTGTTTCGGCGGCGTGACTGAACCCTTCGGCAGATTTGAGTATCACCACTCCGCCCGCAAGGATTTTGCCGTTGAGGACTGCAAAGGCAACAGCGCAAAACTCACCTCTGCCGGCGCTGAAATCGAGGGCAGCGGAACAAAAATGCTTATCGGAGACAACTTCAATGCCGTCTGGAAACTGGATGCGCCTGAAGCCATGCTTGCGGCAAAACCCTCTTCAATGCTCAAGGCTCACGAGGGAGAGAAACTTGTTGCCAAGTGTTCAAGAGAACTGCGTCCCGGAGAACACTTCAAGGGCAGACTTATCATTCTTAAAAACAGTTCCGTTGAACGCTTGAATGAGCTGCTTGCTGATAAAAAACTTGAACAGAAAACCAAAAACGCCATCCGTAAAAAATATGCGGCGGCATTTATGCAGACACCTGAAGTTGTCCTCAACTCGGCATTTTCCGATCTTCAGATTGCTCTGGATGCCGCGTTCCACGGCAACACGTTCTATCACGGCGCAATCGGTTACCATGCGCCTTTCCTCGGCTGGCGCGGCTGGTACGGCAACGCTTTGACCGGACCTCAGGAACGGGTTAAAAAGGCGATTTTTGCCCACTTTGACACCATGCTGTTTTCAGACAAGCCCGAAAAAATCTGGTATGACGGAGCCGACCGCCCCGACCTTGACCATGTGGGAACGCAGTATCATCACATGGAAAATCCCTCCGGACGTATCCCGGCACTGCTCCATCGGGACGATATCTATGACATGCAGGAAGTGGCAACGGATATGACACTCTTCTATCTTGAAGCCACCCGTGACCTTGAAACCGGCAGAAAAATCTATGACCGTCTTGAAGCTCAGCTCGATCATCAGGAACGTATTTATGATCCCGACGGCGATGGCGTTTATCAGAGCTTCCTCAACACCTGGATTTCTGACGGACACTGTTACAACGGCGGCGGCTGCGCTCAGGCAAGTGCTTATAACTATTACTCCAATCTCCGCGCGGCGTCTCTGGGAAAGGCTCTGGGACTGCCTTACGAAAAGTTTGAAAAGCGTGCTGAAAAAATCAAAAAAGCCGTCCGTGAAAAACTTTTCCTTTACAAAGAGGGTATCCTTGCTGAGTTCTTTGATACCATCGGAAACAAGCTGCTGCACAAGTCTCCTGAGTTGTCAACGCTGTACCTTGCCGGAGACTGTGAACTCTTTGACGATGTTGAAATGCACAGAATCCTCTCTTTTGCCGAAGACAATATTGAAAGTGTGGTCTTCCCCGACAGACAGGGCAGATTCTATTACTCCGCCAACTGGAAACCCAAAAAGTACTCCACCTGCGGACTCTTTCCGGCTGAAAACGCCTGCCTTGCTC
>JAZQYS010000617.1:0-3015 GCA_045633645.1 Victivallaceae bacterium
AGGCAGTTTACGAGAAAGCAGGAAAAGCTAAAGCAATCATTGCCACAGCAACCACTGCCGCAGCTGGAGCCGGGGCAGTTCCGATTCCCCTTTCCGATGCAGCTGTTATTGTTCCGATACAGGTTACAATGATCGCAACCCTTGCCGGACTTTATGGGCTGAAAGAAGAAGCAATCAAACAGTCTGCACTTCCTTTTGTAGCAAGACTTGCCGGGGTATTTCTGGCAACCAGTCTCTTAAAACTGATTCCAGGACTTGGAAGTGCGATCAATGCTGCGATTGCTGCCACACTTACCGGAGCAATGGGACTTTACGTCAAGAGCAATTTTGAAGAAAGTGCTATCGCCAAAATCGAAGGACGGCCTGCTCCTGATCTGGGATTTGATGTGGAACTTTTCAAAAAGTTCTACGCTGAATACAAAAAGAACAAAGAAGAGGTAAAATAAAATGAAACCCAATATTCTGATTTGCGGAAAAACCGGTGCAGGAAAAACCAGTCTTGTTCAAGCCGTTACTCATGTCGGGACCGTCCCGGACGAGGCAATCGGTGATGCCGAAGCAACAACCCGTGGTTTTGATGTGTACGAAACGGATGTTGCCAATTTTATCGACAGCGAAGGCATGGAGCCTGGGCAGACGGTGGAAGAATATTCCCGTTTTATCATGGGAGAAGTTGTCAAACGTCTGGATTCCGACTCAACAGAAAATCTCGTTCACAATATCTGGTACTGTATCGACGGATCCGGAGCAAGAGTACAATCCGCCGATGCCAGGCTGATCCGGCAGTTTTCTGATAAAGTACTGCTGGTTGTCACCAAGTCCGAAACTTTGCGTAAAGATCAAACTGAAGCAATGATGTCACAGTTGCTTGACCTGTTGCCGCAGGACCGGATCGTAATGGTTTCCAGTCACAGCGAAACCGGATTGGTTCAACTGCTCAATAAAGCCTTGGAAATGACTGCAAAAGCCATTGACGGGGCAGATGAAGAGCTTTTCGGTTTCCGCAACCGCTGGAACACATATTACAGCAATATGCGTAACCGCTGGGAAGAACAGGCAGGAAAAGAAGCAGATGAGTATATCAATTGGGCTGCAGGACGGGCCGCCGCCATTGCTCTCATACCGCTGCCTCTGGCAGATGTTGCACCTTTGATGGCAAATGAAGCATACATGATCTACCGCATCGGTGCCGCTTACGGATATGCTGTGGATAACAGTATTCTGACCATGCTTGCGGGTATTGCAGGAGGTTCCATTGCCGGAAAATTGGCGGCAAGTTTCCTGCCGTTCCTGAAAGTTCCGATTGCCGCCGGAATCACTTATGGTGTAGGAAAAGCTGCAAAAGCATATTTTGAATCAGGCATGACAATGAATATTTCTGAATTAAAAGAAAAATTTATTGAAGGCGAAAAAGAATCCAAAAACACCAACTGGAAAGACAACAAAATCGAGGAGGATTAAACCATGGAAGAAAAGAAAATCACAAGTGCGGCTGCAGCCGGGGAAACCATTGCATCCATTAAAAAATTGCTGGAGGCAGTCGGAAACGATGATGAACTCAAACAAAAATTGGAAGATACTCTTGCGGCACTGACCGGAAAGAGCTCCGTTTCAAAGGAAGAAAAAGTTTCGGAAACTTCATCGGAAGAAAATTCGGACGATATTCATCAAAACGAAGATGAGGATGAAGATGGCGATGAGGATGAAGTCTCTACATATTCTTTCAATACAGATTTTTCCGACATCTTCACTGAAGATGCTATTGCCGGTATGGTAGTCGGCTTCGTAGCAGGCGCAGCTGTTGTCGGAGGCGGAGTGCTGTTGCATAAGTTGCTGAAGTAAAATTTATTCCAATAACTTGATGCTGTATGAATTTTTTTCATACAGCATCAAATTTTACGATGACACAAAATGACATAGTCCCGGAAGTATATTACTGAGGAATCGACCTTTGAAACATTTCAATCAGGGGCAGCCAGTCCCGAATAAAAGTAAAAATGCATAAAATAGAGTTTTACAACTTGAAAAGTAATAATAGATGTGCTATTTTACAGTTACTTTCGTGTGAGCGTAATGTTTACACGTTACAAACAGGAGAAAATAAAACGACATCTTATTATAATATTTCAAGAACATATTTCTTGCAGGCTTCCGATCAGAAAACGCCAGCTCTGAATGAAAAAAGCCGTGCTGTAAGAATGTGCCTTAATGAATTTGAGGCGCACTCTGTTTGCATGCTTTTTTCGGGCGCTGGCGTGCCTCTGATTGGAATGTTTCAGGGTGTCGCCTTTTTTTAGGTATAGAATAAGGAGAAATAACATGTGTGTTAAAATAGATAAGGTAAAACAATGGTTGCTGGAATTGCTGGATGATGCCGATGTTATTAAAAAAGTATCAAACATCAAATGTGTTTCTCAAAAAGAGGCTACCCCCATTGAAAGTCCTGTTATAAAAGAACTTGAGACCAAATGCAAAGATTTGGAAAACCAACTGAGGTCGCAAAAGCAATCAGTTGAGATCTTGCAGGATGCACTCAAAGCCAAAGAACAGGAATTACACACGTTAAAACAGTCATTGGATCAAGCAAAAAGGAATGAGAAAAATTTGCTCATAGAAAACATTGATCTCAAGCAAAGGAGTTCAAGCATACAAGTTTTTGAGGATTTGTACAATAAATATCTGACCCTGCCGATACCGTTGAGGGAGTCATTAAGCGGAATTTTTTGTTGTGAAAATATGTGGACTTTTCTTTTTTCCGGCATCCAAGAGCAAAGATTGTTCGAGTTTTGGGATTTCTGTATGCGGGATTTCAAACGTGGAAATTTACTGGAACATCGTAAATTGTTGTGCGAAATTTTCGATACATTTTTTGATAAAATCGTCTCCATGACAGTTGGAAAATTTGATTTCAATTTGAAGTTGTTTTTTTACCTCATCTACTGTCACATCATCTAAAAACAACCCTTCATCCTCCTTGATAATCTTAGAATCTAAAAGAAGAAATTCTCCCAACTC
>JAZQYS010000618.1:0-5367 GCA_045633645.1 Victivallaceae bacterium
GTTCAGGCGGGAGATACTCCCGGCAGCATTGCCCGTAAATTTTACGGCAAGGCGAGCATGTATGAAATCATCATGAAAGCCAATCCTCAGATCACGGATGCCAAACTCATCCAGATCGGAACCGAACTCAAAGTTCCCAAACTGTAAATCGGAATTTTGAGAAATATGTGCAGAAAAACAGAATTTTTTCTGTAAAAACGACATCCGGCGGGAATGGGGGCAACAGCCCTCACTCCTGCCTTAAAACTTTTTAAACACGCGCTGTTCCAGATAAAGGCAGATAACAAGAATATCCACCTGTGGAAAAATAATTCCATGTTACAAATACTCCGCTTTTCTTGAAAAGGGTTGGGGTTTGGGGAAGGGGAAAACCTCTTTTCTCGTGAAAAGAAGTTTTCCCCTTCCCCAAGAACCATCTACCCTTATCTGGAACAGCGCGTTAAACAAATTTTTGCGGGAATATCAGAATGAAAGAAAAGATTTATTTGGAATCCGGGATATCTCTGCACGCTCTTTGCGCCGGAGATGAAGTCCGGCTGCTGAAAACGGTGGAGGAGTTATTCGGCTCTGCTGTCGTTTCCCGCGAAAACATGTTGGAGTTTTCCGGCAGCGACAATGCTGTTCTCAGAACAAAAGATTTCTTTGAGTCTCTGGTAAAACTTTACCGTCTGCGCGGAAAACAACTGGAGCAGCGCGATGTTGATCTGCTCTGCCGCATGTTCCGTACCGGTTCCGGACGTGAACTTGAAACGCTCTGGTCCGGCAGAGTCGGTGTCAGTCCCAAGAAGCGGGATATCCTTCCCCGCAGCCGCCGTCAGTTGGAATACATCCAAGCCATGCGCGAAAAGGATATGGTGTTCGGTATCGGTCCTGCCGGAACAGGGAAAACCTATCTTGCAATGGCACTGGCAGTTTCAGAATTTCTCAAGAACAATGTTTCCCGCATTATTCTGACCCGTCCGGCACGGGAATCAGGTGAACGCCTGGGATTTCTCCCCGGCAGTCTTGAAGAAAAAGTTTCGCCCTATCTGCGTCCGCTTTACGATGCCCTCTATGAAATGATGACACCGGAAGAAGCGCAATCGCTGATTGAACGGCAAATCATTGAAATCGCCCCCCTTGCCTTCATGCGTGGCAGAACGCTCAACAACGCATTCATCATTCTGGATGAAGCACAAAACACCACCGTTGACCAGATGCTGATGTTTTTAACGCGTATGGGATTCGGTTCAAAATGCGTTATTACCGGTGATCCTATGCAGTCCGACCTTGCCCGCGGTGAACGTTCCGGTCTGGAACACGCCATTTCCACCTTACAGAAACTGCCGGAGTTGGGATTTGTCTTTTTCGACACATCTGATGTAGTCCGTCACCGGCTTCTGGAAAAAATCATCACAGCCTACACCGCAGATGCGGTCAGCAGAAAAGAGTAATTTGCCATGAAAGAATTTTTTTCACTGCTCTGGGCAAAATTTTCAGCCCGCCGCAAAGGAATCGTCAATCCCAAGCCCCTCTTTGACCGCGAAAAAATTGAGGAACTTCTGCGGACTTCTCCGGTTCCGGGCGTGACGACACTTGTTTTGATCTGGGCTGTCAGCTCCACTCTCATCATTATTTCCATGCGTCAGCAGATGGATATATCCGGCTGGATGATCGGACAGAAAGCCCCCTTCAATCTCCATGCACGCACGGACTTCTCATACATTGACGGCAAAGCCACCCGCGAAGCACGCGAAAATGCCGCCTCTGAAACCCCTGAATTCTTTTTACTGGATAAGTACCAAAGCGGACGGATATTAAAAAACTTCGATGATTTTCTGCGTTACTGCGACATCCGTCAGGCTGCTCTCGAAAAAAAACAGAACTTTATCCCTCCCGCCGGTTCCCTGCCTGCAATTGAGGCCGGAAAACTCTGTCCGGAACTTCTGAAATCCATCTGCCGTGAAAAAGGCTCCGGCAGTTTCTCTGAATTCCGCGACCGTCTCCAACGCCTGGTACAAAACGGAATCATTGCCAAAGCAGACAAAGAAAACAGAACTGCCGGACGGCACGTCAGAATCGTTGATGAATACGGCAGAGCCAGGCTTGAAACCCGTACCATCGGTGAAATGCCGGATTCAGAACTTGCCGCCATCGTACTTGCTGATAAATTTTTTCCGCACGACAACAGCGTGAACAATCGTGCGTTCCGTGAAATTGCCGCCGCATTGATCGGTTCCGCAGGCAACCTGTCTTTTGACGCCATCCGCAGCAAAAAGGCCGGAGAACGTTCCGCCGCTGCTGTCAAAGAAATCCGCCGTTCTAAAAATGAAGGAGCCCTGCTCATCCGTAAAGGAGAAACTTTCACAGAAGATTTGCGCGACATGATGCTCGCAGAACAGAAAGCCCTTCCCAAAGATTTCGGCATGAACATCTTTTACTACAATATGGGATGGTGTTTTATCCTGCTGCTTATCGCGGCGTTTGTAACCACACAGATTTATCCCAAAGTAATGACCGATGCCCGTAAAATCTGCATTGCCGGTGCAGTTATTATCATATCTTTGCTCATCAATTACTGGTCGATAAAAATCTTTTTCTATTGTCTCCGTGAGGGAAGAGTTCCCGATCGTGAAATGATTTACAACGCTATCCCTGTTGCTCTTTCATCTGTGCTGATTGCGGCTCTTCTTAATTACCGCCTTGCCGTGGTTGCCGGATTTTTCACAGCGGCAGTCACAGCCCTTATGGTTTCTCCGGCCCAGGGATTTGAACTGACCTTCCGCTGGTTTGCCATTGCGGCTGTTTCCGGACTGCTTATCCGCAACGTTTCAAACTACCGGGCATACTTTATCAAAATTTTCTTTTCATCCTTTGTCCTGACTCTTCTTATAAACTTCTATTACCTGTTTCAAAATCGTGCCATCTGGCTGAAACTTGCGCCGGATATGCTTCTGATTACAGCAGGCATGGCGTTTGTCTGTGCCGTGGCTGCCCAGGTTCTGATCTTTGTCATGGAACTGGTCTATAATATTGATACGGATATGGCTCTGATGGTACTTGCAGACTACAATCACCCCCTGCTTGAACGCCTGAAACGTGAAGCCCCCGGAACCATGTTCCACAGCATGACCGTCGCAACCCTTGCCGAAGATGCCGCCAATGCCATCGGCGCAAATCCTCTGCGCGCCAAAGTCGCCGGTCTCTATCACGATATCGGAAAACTCGCCTTCCCCCAATATTTTACTGAAAACAACCGCGACAGTTCTGCTGAACACCTGAAACTCAATCCGCAGTTGAGCAGTATCATCATAAGAGATCACGTCAAAGAGGGGCTTATTCTCGCCCGCAAATACCGTCTGTTCCGCTGGATCCGCGGTGCTATTTCCACCCATCACGGAGATGATCTTGTCCATTATTTCTACGCACGGGCAAAATCCGTAAGTTCCGATGCAGTCGTGGAATCCCAGTTCCGTTACAACGGACAGCCCCCGCGCTCCAAAGAATTGACGATTTTAAGTCTTGCTGATGCCTGTGAAGCAGCTTCCCGTTCCCTTGACAAACCCACGCCGCAAAAAATCCAGGCTCTGGTTGAGGATATTTTCATCCACCGCTGCACCGGAGGCCAACTCCGCAGTTCAGAGTTGACCCTTGCCGAATTTGAGCAGGTCAAAAAGAGTTTTATCACAACATTAGTCAGCATCCACCACGGACGCATCGCCTATACGCCGGAGAATATGAATGAAAAATCTTCTTTACAGTTGGAAAAACAATAATTTTCCTCCCCCCGACCGGGAACTTCTGATTTCCTTTGTCCGCCGCGCCGCCCAGCTGGCGCATCTGCCGGATTTTGACTGGAATTTTGAAATTGAATTCACCGATGATGAACTTATGACCCGCCGCAACATGGAACTTCTGGGTCACGAGGGCACCACCGATGTCATCACTTTCAGTTATTTCACCGGCGACGGAGACGATTTTATTCTTGAAGATGAAACAGCCATTGATGCTGTCGTCAATCCCGATGCGGCATTCAGAGAGGGAAGCAAGCGCAAAAACAGTTATTACGCCCACGAAACCGCCCTGTACGTCGTCCACGCCCTGCTCCACAGTTCCGGATTGGAGGATATTGAACCCGATGACCGCCGCAGAATGCGCGCCAATGAACGCCGTGTTATGAAAAAACTCGAAGCTGAAGGTGTCGTGTTTCAGGATATTTTTCCCTTGCCGGAAGAATGATATTGACATTTTCAACCTGAGAATTTATATTATACACAGAAACCGTTGAATTTTCGTCACAGGAGAAAATAATATGTTTGGAATGGAAGTCTCGCTTTCTTCATTCTGGCTTGTCGCCATTATGATTTGTGTTATCGTTTTGATTCTGGTCGCCCAGCTCTCTCACTTTTACGCAAAATTTCAGGAGTTCCGCAAGGATTACGAAGCTAATATTATCGGACTTGCCGGACAACTCAAAAAACTCCAGTCCACCATGAGCGAACAGCTCGGCGAACAACGCCGTCAGCTGCGTCTGGTCAATGAACTTCTTGAACTCAAACGTGCTGAAATGACCGGCGATTTTGAAATCGTTGAGGAGCCAATCGTCCCCGCTGCCCCCGCCCCTGCGGCACCGGCACAGGAAGAAGACAAGCCCCTTCCCAAACCCGCATCACAATTTCCGCCGATCAATCTGGGGTAAACCGTGAATAAGAAACAACTTCTTGCTGAACTTGAAAAGCTGGGTATGCGTCCCGGCAGAGGTCTTGGACAAAACTTCCTCATGGACAGCAATCTTCTGGATTGGATTGTCCGTCACTCCGCCCCGTCCGCAGATGAACATATCCTTGAAGTCGGTCCCGGTTTCGGCGCCCTGACAGGCAAGCTTCTTGCCACCGGAGCCAAAGTTACCGCCATTGAATTTGACCACCGTCTGGCTGACTATTTGAGAGAAAAGTACAAAGATACTTCGCTCCGCCTGATTGAAGCTGATGCCTGCAAAGTCAATTACGCTGAACTCTTCCCCGCCGGAACTAAATTCCGCGCCATTGCCAATTTGCCTTACTCCATCAGTTCCATTTTTATTGCCAAAATGCTTGAATTGGAATGTGGTCCGGAGTACATGCTTTTTATGCTTCAGCGCGAAATGGGTGAACGTCTTGCCGCCGCCCCCGGATGCAAGGATTACGGTGCTTTATCTGTCCGGACTTCTCTTGATCACGATGTGAAAATTGAAAAAATCGTTCCGCCTGAAGTCTTTCATCCCGCCCCCGAAGTGGAGTCTGCCCTCGTTTCCCTGACCAGAATCCGTCAGCGCAATGTCAATGAAGTCAAGCGCATCAGCAGCGTTACCAAACTGGCATTTTCACAGCGCCGCAAGCAAATGGGGAA
>JAZQYS010000619.1:0-1664 GCA_045633645.1 Victivallaceae bacterium
TACAAAACTGCGGCACAGCAAACCCTCGGGGTATACCGTGACGCACCCTGTTTGTCAGACAAGTCAGACAAGTCAGACAAGTCAGACTTAAGCGTCACGCCCACGCAGCACGCATACCACCGCAGCCATCACGTTGCCTTGCATACCCAAACGGCAACTCTTCGCCCGAGCCATACAAAACTGCGGCACAGCAAACCCTCGGGGTATACCGTAACTTGCCGCGGCGTAGCCCGTCAGGGCGAAGACGGGCGCCCCATCTTGTCCATTTGGTCTATCTGGTCCACCTGGTCCACAAGCAAGCGTCACGCCCACGCAGCACGCATACCCCCGCAGCCATCAAAACTGAAAAATACTTTAAATAAAAGTTGAAAAACAATTCATTGCAGAGTATCTTATCCCCGTACAGTTTTTTACACTTTAATCAAAACAGAGGTCAAATATGTCAAAGTTTCCGTTGTTTTTTATCTTTTCCATGACAGTTATCTTTTTTTGCGGCTGCCAGTCTGACAAGCTGACTGCGGCAACGATTCAAAAGAATTCCGTTTCAAAGAAACAAGATTGCTTTGACTGGAATTCTCCGCAAGTTAAAAAGCTCTGCGATGGTATCGTTTACACGCGCTTGGACCGTTCTTCTCCCCGCCTTTTGAAAATGGCTGCGGTAAAAGTGGATCTCTCAAACCCGAAACTGCGTTTTAAAATGACTTCACGCGATAAGGACTGGGGCAAACCCATGCCCGGTTTTGAAAAAAAATTCGTCATCCGCACCAGACGTCAGACCTGTAAAATGTTTATGGAAGAACATGTTAAAAAAGGATATAACATGGTTCTGACTGTCAACGGCACGCCCTTCGGTCCCTGGCAGCCGCCGTGGAATCATCCTTACGCTGACGGTCAGGGACTGCTTGTTGACAACGGCGTTCTCGTGGCTCCGCCCCGTCACAAACGCCCCGGATTCATCGTCAAAAAAGATGGAACTTTTGCTCTTGCAGGATTTAAAAACACAGACGATATCAGTCATATCAAACACGCTATCAGCGGATTTTCAACCGTTCTTGCCAATGGTAAAATCGTTGATAAAAGCCGCAAAGGACTTGCTCCGCGAACCGGTTTCGGTATGTCCGCCGATAAAAAAACGCTCTATATCCTTGTCGCCGACGGCAGACAGCCCGGTTACAGCCAGGGCATTTCCACTTGGGAAGTTGCTGAATTTCTGAAATATCTCGGAGCCTCTGACGGTTTGAATATGGATGGCGGCGGCTCCACCACGCTCTATATCCGCGACAAAGACGGCATGAGAAATCTCGCGCACTATATCGGCGGTTTTGAACGTATGCTCGGCGCCTGCATGGGTATTTATATTGCAGACGAAAAACAAAAATAAAACAACTTTTCATCAAGAGGAAAGTTTGTTACATATTGCTGCCTGAACTTTCTTTTCACCGCAAACATTCTGTTATCAAATAAAGAGGATTTCCCGCAGACACCCGGGGAATCCTCTTTCATTATAAACAATTTACCTCTTTAAATATCATAAATATCGCATGTTGCTATTGCACATAAAGCGGATTTATGCTATATTAATATGATGTATCAAAGATGTAATCATACAGGTTTTTTATGAAAAGTTTAAGAAATATTGCTATTATTGCCCACGTAGACCATGG
>JAZQYS010000620.1:0-2854 GCA_045633645.1 Victivallaceae bacterium
CGCCGACCTGGAACAACTCTTCATCCAGCTCCTTGCTGATCTTGCGAACCAGCTCTTCGATACGGGAGGGATGGATGCGGCCGTCACTGACCAGACGCTCCATAAGCTGACGGGCGACCTCTTTGCGGACAGGGTCAAAACAGCTGATGACCACCGCTTCGGGGGTATCGTCAATCAGAATACTTACACCTGTTGCCGCCTCAATTGCACGGATATTGCGTCCCTCACGACCGATGATACGTCCTTTCATCTCATCATTCTGCAAAGGAATCGTCGCAGTCGTGCGTTCATAGGTGCAGTCAGAAGCGTAACGCTGAATGGCATAAGTCAGAATACGGCGTGCTTCGCGTTCACTGCGGACTTTTGCCTCTTCAAGAATGTTGCGAACCATGATACCGGACTCGTTTTTGACCTCATTGCTGATCTTTTCAAGCAGCATTTTTCCGGCTTCTTCACGGGAAAATCCGCTGATACGCTCCAACTCGTCAATCTGACGGGAAATGCACTGGGAAAGATCTTTTTCCTTGCTGCTGATACGTTCACGCAGAAGTTCAATTTCTTTTTCGCGTTTTTCCACGTTTTTGAGCTTGGCATCCGCCGCTTCAATGCGCCGGTCAAGAACTTCTTCGCGCTGGGCAATACGTTTCTCGTTATTGCTCTGCTCTTTGCGGCGTTCTTTAAGTTCCGCCTCGCACCCTTCGCGCATCTTGATCGTTTCGCTCTTGGCAGACACACGGGCATCACGCAAAAGATGTTCTGCTTCTCGCTCAGCATCGCTGCGGATTTTGTCAGCATTGCGGTTTGCTGCATCTTTCTGCAATTTCTGAATGTAATTGTTGATAATAATTCCGGCAGCAACACCGATGGTGCTGAAAACAGCACCGACCGATATCAAAACCGGCAAGTTATTTCCGATTCCTCCATCCATTTTCTTTCTCCTTGTCCGGAAAGGACTTACCTTTCCTTCGAACAGTTAATTACTTCACTCTCTGTGACGACCCATCCGACAGGGACGTCATGACTGCAGCACGGCAGTCCCTCACCAATCTGGCAGGAGTAAACAACCCCCACCGGAGGTTTTGCAACGGCACTGAGCATGCGGTCATAAAAACCGCCGCCGCGCCCTAATCTGATTCCCCGGCGGTCATAGGCAACCGCGGGAACCAGGAACAATACCTCAGCGCGGACAAAGTCCCAATCCGCCTTTTCCAGTTCAGGACGCGGTTCCGCTATTTTATAGCGTCCTGTCACCAGATCTTTTTGCAGATTGGTCACTTCGACCAGTTCATAGGCTTGCTGTTCTTCCGCAAAACGCGGCAGAAACAGCCGCTTTTCCCCGAGGACAGGCAGTAAATCAGGTTCAGCACCCAGCGGACAAAACGCCGCAACACAAGTGCTTTGGAAGAACAGAGGCAATTCACACAAATTCTGACGGATTGCCCTGTCAAAAGACTGCCGCTGCTCTGCGGGAATACTTTTACGTTTTTCCGCATAAAAACGGCGCAAATCTTTCTTTTCCATCTCCATAACTTACAGTCTTCCACATGAAACCGACTTTAAAAAAGGAGAACAGGAGGGCAGAAAAAGAGGACTTCCCGGATACGGGAATACAGAAGAAGCAGACACCTCCCCCTGTAAAGGTCGGCGCAACCTCTTTCTTATCACCATGCGGAGACTTTTATCATCTCTCACAACTGACTCAAATCCATTTTCGCAGCACTCCGGAAACACCTTTTTACAAAGTATTTTCAATTCCGGGACCACAGGTTCTGCTTTTAAACAAAACCAATATTCCAAAAGCGAACTATTCGCTGATTAGAATATAACACTTTTTCCGTACAGTTCAAAGTATTTTTTCACTTTTTTTCACTTTTTTTTACATTCCGCTGTTTCAGATAAGGGCAGATGTGAGCCGGGGAGAGGAGAAAAACTTTTTTTCACGGGAAAAAAAGTTTTTCTCCTCTCCCCGCCCCCCTCTCCTCTTTTCAAAAAAAGCGGCGTATTTTGTGATTGGAGGATATGGATCTTGAACTGAGGGAAAAAAGGTTCATCAACGGTTTGTGACAGAAATTTGCAAAAAAACAGAAAAACGGATTAAAAAAAGACAGGAATTACACCTGTTGTCAAACACACCCGAAGAACTTTGAATGGACCATATGGACCATATGGACGACTTTACTTTTTTTGAGTCTATATTGTCTATTTTGTCCATCTGCTCCACCCGTCGAAGAGGCTGTTTTTCCACAGAAAGAGCTGCGGCAAAAATCAATATTTGCAGCAGCTCCATTTCCGGAAACAAAACACTGAAAAATGTTTGTCAGTTCTGATTGGCTTTGAAAACTCTCAAGAAGTTCTGTCCGAGAATTTTGGCGATATCTTCGTCGCTGAAGCCCCTGACAACCAGTCCGACGGTAAAGAGCGGCCAGTTGATCCATGCCATACTGCCGTACTGGGATTCTCCCGGCTTCACGGCCGCGTGCGGATGATTGCCCCAATTGCCCCACCAGCGGGTGGAATACTCTGATTTGGGATATCCGCGCATCTGATATACCTCTTCGGGCCAGCGGCGGCTGTACTGCAAGTCGGTACCGATACCCACATGATCCACACCGACAAGTTTGCTGATGTATTCAATGTGATTGAGAACCTGATTCAAGTCATCGCTTCCGCCGACCATTCCGGCATAGGTATAAACACCGACCATACCGCCGCCGTCGGCGATGGCTTTGAGCGTTTCATCGTCTTTGCAGCGGCAGAAATCAAACAGTGCTTTCGCCGCCGTATGGGTTGCCATAATCGGTTTGGCAGAGTGTTTTGCCGCTTCAATAGAAGTACGGCTGCCGGTGTGCGGCAC
>JAZQYS010000621.1:0-9057 GCA_045633645.1 Victivallaceae bacterium
AAGACCGCTTGGCCCCCGACTTATGACAATGACGGCAGTTGAAAATATGGTATCATCTTGGCTCCTTTAAATAATGATTGTTTTGTGAAAAAAGTCTCAAATTCAGAAAACTTTGTGATGTTCTCTCCGCCCCACACGGCTTTCGTCACCCCCCTTTTTCTGTTTTTTATCTCAAGACGGCAAAAAACAGAGTTTTTACAGACATTCTCTGCGGAATTTATTTGTTTTAATTCAAGTTGGGAGTTATTTTATACAATAGAGGCAATTTCAAAACTCCTCAAAAATCTGAAAGTGCATCTGCTTTGATTTTTTTTTGAATGACTTTTGCAATTACCTCAATATTATTTTCAGGAGTGTTATTTCAAAATGGGTATATTTTTTGCTTTCTGCTGTCTGGCCTGTTCGGCTCTCAATGATTTTCTCTTCAAAATTTTTTCAGGAAAAAAGTCTTCCGTCGGCATTTTTGTTTCCATTGTCGGTGTCATCTGGCTTGCCGCCCTCTGCACCATTCCCGTCAATTTGAAAACCAATCTGTCTGCAACAATTTTGTGGAGTATCATCGGCGGAACTTTTTCCCTTACCGGAAATCTTCTTCTGATTGAATCCATGAAGTTTCAAAGTGCCGGGGTATGTTCCACCATCTACCGTTTGAATCTTGTCGCCGTTGTCCTCGGTGCAAATCTTCTGCTCGGTGAAAATCTCTCATTTCAGCAATATCTCGGCGTTGCCGCCGCAGCAGCTGCCGTATTCTGTTTCTTTTCTTTTGAGAAAAATGACAGCAAAAAAGCCCTCCTCGGCCTGGGGCTTGCGCTTGCGGCATCGCTGCTCCGGGCCGGTATGGGATTGAGTTACAAGTATGGTATCATGCAGGGAGCCGATTCCAACGGTATAAGCATCGGAACCAGTTTTTTCTGGATTTTCGGCGGAATTCTTTACTGTCTGATCAGAAAAGAACCCATACGCGCTTCGTTTAATAAGTACATGTTGATTACAGGAGTCATTTCTGGTATTTTCGTTGCAGGAATTGTTTTCTTCATGGCTTCCGCCCTCAGATACGGCGACGCAAGTGTCGTGTTGACTATCGCTCAAATGAGTTTTCTCGGTACTCTTGCCCTGAGTGTCATTTTCCTCAAAGAAAAACTCTCTGCCCTCAAAATAATCGGTATGCTCTGCGGCATTTCTTCTATATTTTTGCTTACGCTTTTTTCAAAGTAAAAAGCGCGTAGCGGTCGGGTGCGTTGCCCGACCGGTCGGGGGGACTGGCAGTCTGACAACCCCCTGAAAGCCTGTGGGCAGTTCCATGGTAAAAAAAAGCGTAAACAAAAAAAGCCGGGGTTGTAATTACCCCGGCGGCACAGCAAAAAACGCAGTTATCAATCTTTGTTGAGCGTGTGCTGTAAGATAAAACGGACGATTTTACCCAGCGGATTATCCAGTCCGTGCGGATGATGTCCCCAGGAGGGACGGGAGATGACTTCGATTTTGCCGCCGGCTTCTTTCCAGCGTTCAGCGAGCAGTCCGCCGTTGCTTTCCACAGGGAGAATATCGTCATTGAGTCCCAGCAGCAGGAGCAGAGGGATTCCGGCATCGATCATCGGCTGAAAGTTGTTGACGGGTGAAAGCGGATGATTAAACATTGCCTGCACATTGTCACCCTCTCCGTAAGCCTGACTGAGTTCGACGGCATCGGCGCGGTTGATACGCACCCGGTAACCCAGGTCACAGGCGGGCGCGTCAGCGTAGATACAGGCAACACTTTCAGGATACGTCGCCGCATAGCGGAAAGAATACAGTCCGCCCAGACTCATGCCGATTAACGCGCCTTTGCGGGCAAAGCCGAGTGATTGGATAAAATCATACATCTTTTTCATGATCTCAACCGCTTCAGGATTGCCGCACATACCGAGGACGTGGATATGGATCATGTAATACCCCAGTTCCAGCAATTCATTGACCCCGTTGCGGTGCAGAAAGGCGTTGGGCCACTCAGGGACCCAGAACCATTTTTTTTCAGCGAGGGGTTCATCAGGTTCAACAATCCAGGCGGTGGTTCCTGCAAGGGCAAACTTGTAAAGCGTACCGCCCTGCCGGGGTTCTTCAGAAATAAGATCAGGTAAAAGAGCTTTAACAGACATTTTTTATTCCTTTTGATTTACAGATTATTCGTGTGTTATGGAAAAATTGAGCATGTTGCGATAGGCTGAAATTTCGCGCAGGGCACTTTCAACCTGACGTATTTTCCATTCAAGGTGCCATTTATCGCAGACATATTCCATGCTCGGTTCCCATCCCAGACGGGAATCTGTTTCCACAACGGGGATGGTATTGCGGGCATTTTGTATTTCTTCACGGGCGAGGTTTTCAATTTTATCCAGAATTGCAAGAGCCTCCTGCGCGTTGGACGCATTGACCATAGCGGTATTAAGACGCCACCAGTGCTTGATGTTCAGCGTGGTGATGATGGAGTTGCGGATAAATTCCCCGAGGGCAATCAGACGTTTGCCGTTATCGGAGTTTGCACCCGCGCGGGCATATTGAAGTCCCTCATTCCACAATTTGAGCATTTTTTCAAGGGAGCGGATTTCTGCGGGATAACGGAGAAATCCCGGGGACTGGTTTTCATTTTCGCAGGGCTGATAAAACGTGCGGATGATACCTGCGCCGAAGTGGGCGTGCGGAGCTGTCGGAAAAGTGATTTCTTTTCTTCCCATAGTGCGTGTGATATTGGGGTGAAAGATAAAGGGATACGCAGGACCCACGCGCCAGGGACCGTATTGGTCTTCGTTAGAGGCGGTGTAGTGATCCATGGCTTCTCCCCAGATTTTCCACGCTTTGAGAATATCAGGAGTCGCCGTTTTGCCGTAGTCGCGGACGGCGATTTTTTCAAGGAGCTGATCGTAATCGGGTTCAAAATCCTCCCATGAACTCCATTTGCCGAGATCGGCGGCGACGCTGTTCCACCAGCCGTAGTGATGGGTGGCGTAATGGCTGTTGAGATGCCAGTCTTTGCACGCTTTCCGCAAATCAAGATCGCGTTTCAGCCAGCGGTAAGGCACTGGAACATAGGGGACTGTTCCGAAATCCCAGCCGATGCCGGCGGTGTTGACGTTGCCCTGTAAGGGAATATTGTATTTGGCAGCGGCTTCGCATTCGCTGGTAAAGTAATATCCCGGACCGTCGGTTGAAACGGTGTAGTCCATGACGGGCGTCTGCAGTCCTTCAAGGGTTTTCTGAGCAAAAATCTCATAGGTGACACTGATGATGATGCCCGGCGGAACATTTTTGATGAATTTTTCACGGACGTCAAAGGGAGCATATCCCCAGTTGTAAGTTTCAAAATAAATTTCCACAGAAGGAGCGTACTTGTGAACCGCCTTTTCAATGCAGGCAAGGTAAGCAGGATAGTCATAACAGGGATACCAGCCGGGACTGGGTTTGATATCCGGGATACCGTAATTATCGGCAAGTTTGCGGGGACTGCCCGTTGTGGCGGGGTCTTTGCTGGGAAATTCAAGGGATTCACCGCAGAGAAAAAGTCCCATAATGCCGGGATAACGTTTGAAAAATTCGCCGTAAGCCGCATCAAATTTTTCCTGTGCGCCGGGTTCGTCGGGGTGGACAAAGGTCTGAACATAATTGAAAATCATCACGCGGATATCATATTTTGCCGCGCGTTGAATCAGATCATTGACATTGCAGTAACCGCCGGGCGTCCGGTCGATACCGGTCATGAAGAGGGCAACAACGTCGTATCCTGCGTGGATGGTTGCCGCAAGTTCGCTGTCGGAATACGCATCAATACCGCTGCCGGAGTGAACCTGCCTTGAGGTGTAAAGCGGTTTGCGGCAGGTTTCACCCTCAGGAATGACAGGCGCACCCTCAAGACTCATGACATCTTCAAGATAAACCATTGCCGGAAAGTCAAAACGCGGCGCAATGGAAACAGTGACGGCATTTTCTTTTGCGGTGATAACAAAGCCCTTGTCAAGAGTGTTATCGCGCTGAAACCACAGGCTTTTTTCCTGACGGGAACGGGTCAGACGCAGAGAAAGATTCTGACTTGTCAACAGATAATCCTGAAAATCCTTGAGTGCGCGGAGCGTGTTTTCGGGCGCATTTTCATCACAGCCGAGCGTCCAGGATTCATCAAGGAGGATTTCTCCCTTCTGCACCTGACGTTCACTGTTCCGCAGACCGAGACGGTGATACTGCCAGTGCCTTGCACGGAAATCGTAATTTTGTTCAGTCATGTTTTTGTCACCTGTTTTTCAGTGATTGTACTTTTCCCACCAGCGGGCGATGAGCGCACGCAGAACCAGCAGAAAGAGAATGATTCCGCAGGCGGTTTTAAGTGCGGAGGAGGCGTTGACTGCACTGTTTATCTGCACTGCGGAAACGGAAACATTTGCAGCATTGACAGCGATTCCGGAAACGATTGCCCAGAATGCGACGGCACCGACGGCGATGGCGGAAGCCTTCGAGCCGATGATCTGCCGCATGGAGGTTATGGAAACGCTGTGGATACCCGGACCTGCAATCAGAAAGAGTAAAGCCGCTCCGGGGGAAAATCCTTTGCAAAGAAGAGTGACGGCGATGGGAACTGAAGCACTGGAACAAACGTAAAGCGGCACCGAAAGCAGGAGTACTGCGGCAAATTCAAGAAAGGTGTTGCTTTTGAGATACGCCTGTCCGAAGTCAGCGGGGACCAGCTGTTGAATGAGAGCGGCAACAGCCATGCCTTGAAGCAGAGAGGGGGCAGTACTTTTCATCATACGTAAAAAGCCGTAAGAGAGGATGAACTTCGGTGCGTTTTTCCAGCCTTTTTCATTGGCGGAGTTGTTGCCGCAACAACAGCAGTGTCCTTTTTTTTCAACAGCAGTTGTCGGGGAAGAAGAGCAGAATTTTGAAATCAGAAGACCGCCGGATAATCCCGAAAGCAGGGCGACAATCGGACGGATGATTGCAAAGGGCAGTCCCATCATACTTGCGGTGACAATAATGCTGTCAATGCCGGTCTGCGGCGTAGAAATAAAAAATGCTCCTGTTGCGCCTTTGCCTGCGCCCTCATTCCGCAGGGCGGTTACAATCGGAATCACACCGCAGGAGCAGACGGGCAGGGGAATGCCGATTAAAACGGCTTTGAGAACAGGCAGGAACCCCTTGCCGCCCAGATGTTTTTTGACGGTTTCAACTTTGAGGAAAAAAGCGATGACTCCGGCCAGAAAATAACCGGCAAGCAGCCAAGGAGCCATAGCGCAGAAAACCTGTAGAAAATGACTGAAATATTGTGCAATAAAAACCATGATGTCCCCCTTTTTCTTTTATTGATATATAATATATCTCAGGCGGCTGAAAATGCCAATCCCCACACCGGAAAACAGGACGGATTTTCAAAAAATATAAAAAATTTTTCAAAAAACACTTGCAAAGTCATGTATCTTGATGTACACTATACATCAGAGTACAGGACTGTTATCATGATAAATGCATTAAAAAACAATATTGAATCTAAAAATCCGGCGTTGCCGATCTATCGCCGTCTGGCGGAGGAATTGCGCCTTTTGATCATTTCAGGCGGCATTGCTTCCGGGAGCCGTCTGCCCTCTGAGGCGGAGTTTTCTGAACAATTGGGAATCAACAACAGAACTCTGCGCAAAAGTCTTAAAATATTGGCGGATATGGGGTTGATTTCACAGTGTCAGGGTAAGGGGACTTTTGTTACCTATCATCAGCCCGGGCGCTGGCTGCGTTTCGGTGTGGTGCTGGGAAGTGCCTGGAACCTGAACGACCTTTATCCCATGCGTATGCTCACGGTGCTGGAAAATGCCGCCAGTGCCAGCGGTTCTGCGGAACTTGTTCTGCTGCGAATCAAGAATCCGACGACTGAAAAAATCCTTGCTGAAATCAACCGGACACAGTGCGACGGACTGCTGGTTCTGCCCTCAGAAAGTGAAAAATTGCTTCTTGAAAGTGAATTTGACCATATCCCTATGGTTTTCATCAACATGGAGCGTTCATGCAGTGTTTCTCCCAAACGGTTTCATGTCCGTCTGGCGGACGGGGCTGTTTCAAGTGCCGTGGATTATCTTTATCAACTCGGACACCGCAAAATCGGTTATATCGGCAACGATCACGAAAACCTTTTGCGGCGCAACCGGGAGTTTAAGGAGTCTCTCATCCATCTGCAGTTAAGTGACCGTCATTTTCTGCTTTCAGGAGATTACGACAATGCCTATGACGCCGCCGTGGAGGCTGTTTCCCGGATGTGGGAAACACAGGATCCACCGACCGCGCTGGTTTGTCCCGGCGTGGCTTTTGCCTACGGCGCCTGGCAGGCACTTATGCTCAAGGGGGTGAAAATCCCTCAAGAGTGTTCCATTATCGGTTTTGATATCAATAATTATACCAATCCGCACTTTTCAAGCATTGTCCAGCCGATCGAAGACATGGCAGACAAGGCTGTTGAACTGCTCTTTGCCCAGCAGGGGTGCGGCAAACAGCTGAAACAGAAACTGTTTGATTTTCCGGCAAAAATTGTTGAATGCGGTAGTTGTGTATCTTTAAACGTTATCCATTAAAATAAGGAGATGGAAAAGATGAAGGATTTGCAGCAGTGTCACGACGGAAAAATGTGTTTGGAACAATGTTCAGACAGAAACTCCGCCCATGGGCGGGTAAAGCATAACTGCTTTACCCTTATTGAACTTCTCGTTGTGATTGCGATCATCGCCATTCTGGCGGCGATGCTCATGCCGGCTCTGGCAAAGGCGCGCGATGCGGGGAAGGGAGTTACTTGTACCAATAACATGAAAACTCTGGCGAGTCTGATGCAGATGTATGTCGAAAACAACGATGGATATTATATGCACGACACGATGAAACCCGCCTGGGTCAGCGATAATACCGGTTATGCGTGGTGGAATGCCTACCGCGGCACATTCAAAACGCAGTACATCAATAAATATTCTCCCAAAGGTTCAGGACATGAGTGCGCGGGAACGATTACCGACTGCCCGCTTGCGCCGGACTCCTGGCCGGATTACTACGGCTCCACCTACAACCAGTATAACATCTGGGCAAATATTGCGTGGAATCCCCACCTTAACTATATCAAACAGACCCGTCTGACCCGTCCTGCGGGACGTTTCCTCTGGGTTGAAGATGCTCATACCACGGCGGATGAGATCCGTTTTGCTCTGCGTTTCCATTCGGGCAAACTTTCAAATACCACCTTTACCGATATGCACGTCAAACCCCTTAAAATTGACTACAATATCGGACGGGCAAGTCTGCACGTCAACGGTTCTCTGCTGGATAATGCCCCCTCCAGTGCCGGATTGTTTGACGCTACTGCGCCTTATAACGCCTATCTTTAATACCGCCTGGTGCGTAAAAAAGGGGTGAATGGAACAGTTCCCCCGATTGACGTGTTTTTTTGAAAATAAACTGTATTTATATACCTTATTTTAATAACAAAAGGAAAGATAAATGAAAAAAAGTTATCTGCTGCTTCTGATGGCGTGCTGTGCCGTATTCGGTGCAGATATTGACATCAGCCGTGCGCATTACGACAGAGGACAGGTTCAGGACCTGACAACGGATGGAAAAAAGATCGTCCGCCTGACCGTTGCTCCCGGCAAAAAGGAGGCCTACCGCCGTTTGGCTCTCAAGGTTGAGCCGAAGAAAAATTATACGCTCAAATTCTACTTCAAGGGCGATGATCTCAAACCGCTTGCCGGAAAAAGTCTGAAAGGTGCGGGTGTCACGTTCTCCCGTCCCGGCGGCAGCATCATCTACCGCGGCGGCAATCTGGGATTGTGGAAACACAGCCTCGGCACTTTCGGCTGGACAAAGGTTGAAATACCTTTTAAAACGACGAAAGAGACTCTTTTGTATCTGACTCTGGAAATTGCCGATGCAACGGGAAGTGCGGAGTTTTCTGATATTTCTGTCACTGAAACTGCCGCCGTCAAAAAGAAAGCGGCTCCGCAGCTGAAAGCGGCGCTTTTCCCCGTGGATTATCAGAAAGGCGTTTATTACATCGCCCGCAATATGCCTGCGGTCTGGGTTTTCACGCTTGACGGTACGCGCACACCCAAGGCTCCTGTGCTGGAACTTGATCTGCCCGAAGGCGTTGAGTGCATCGGAGCAAGTCATCTCTGGCCCTCTAATCCCGGAAAAAAGACCTGGGTTTATGTTCACGATAAACCCGTAGTCAAAGCCATTACCCGCAACGGCAGAAAATACAATAAATACACCCTCAAGATCGGTGCGCCGACGGTCCGTAACTTCAAGGCATGGCGCAATGATTACCGCGTTTATCTTAAAAGCAAAAACGCCAACGGCGCGGCGTACTGGCGCCTGACTGACGGAAATTTCAAGGGCGAATACAAAAAAGTTGAACTCAAAGATGCCGGAAACGTGGTCTATCCCGCCCGTGCGATGAAAAAGTTCCATCTCTATGTTGATTACCCGATGAACTTCTACGGCGGTATGCCCGAAATGGCAGAAGCCTATAACAGATACTGGCACAAGCTGGATGTGAAGCCCTGGACGAAACTCTGGCACATTGCCTGGGCAAAACTGCCGCAGGCGCAGCGCGATCAGCACGCAAAAGAATACACCATCGGCGTTGCCATGAGCACCTGGGGCAGCACGCCCCGCTACAACCTTGCCTCATGGCTCAAAAAGAATAATCTTCCGCACAACTACCGTCTGATGGAACCCCGCAGCAGCCGCGAACCTGACGGTGTTCTTTGCCCCGAAGAAATCATTGAAGACAAGGGCGGTATCATCTGGAACCGTTTTGCGGTCGAGGGTATCCGCGGTTATCTCAACGGATTCAAACCGCATTTTGTGGAATATGATTTTGAACCGGGTGCGATGGGACACTGCTTCTGTAAAGTCTGCCGTGCCAAGTTCTCCAATCCGATCAAGACGAAAAAGGAAATTCTTGCCAATCACCGCAAGGCATGGTTTGAATTCCGTCTGAAACAGCATGCTGCAGTTGCCCGCAGATTCTTTGACATGGTGCATAAACACTTCCCCGGCGCATTG
>JAZQYS010000622.1:0-3254 GCA_045633645.1 Victivallaceae bacterium
CCGGCTCAATTCGCAAATGAGCAAAGGTGAAAAGAAAACCTTTGAAACGCAAGTCGGCATTTCTGCCGGAAAACTGGCAGAAAATCTTTTGAATGCCTTTGATGAAGATATTTTGACTGAAAAGGCACAAGAGAAATTTTCGGTAAGTGAACCTACCGCAGAACAGATTGCCGAAGTAAAATCCGCAGAGATCAAAAATGCGGTGCAGCCGATATTGAATCCGGAAGGCAGAGAATGCATTGAAAACATCCGCCGCAGTCACGAGCAAATCATTGATAATGTAAATCTTGACACCGTGACCTTTGCCGGATTTGATACTCAGCAGACCGCCAATGCCGAACGGGTGATAACCACATTCAAACAATTCATCGAAGAAAACAAAGATGAGTTGCTTGCTTTGCGGATCATTTACAGCCAGCCGTATAAAGACCGTCCAATGGTCATTGCCAAGTTGAAAGAACTCTATGCTAAATTGACCGCCAAAGGAGTAACTGCTGAACGGCTCTGGGATTGCTATGGTATTCTCAAGCCGGAAAAGGTCAAACGCGGAACGATGGCACAGCTGACCGATCTGATTTCTCTTGTCCGTTTTGAACTGGGATATGCCGACAAACTTGAACCCTTTGCCGACCGGGTGAATTACAACTTTATGCAGTGGACTCTCAAACGCAATGCCGGTGCCGTCCACTTTACCGAAGAACAGATGGAGTGGCTGCGTTTGATCAAAGATCACATCGTTTCCTCCTTGAGCATTGTCCCAGATGACCTTGACTACACCCCCTTTGACCACAAAGGCGGTCTGGGGCGTTTCTATCAGGTCTTCGGTGAGCAGTACGAAGCTATCCTCAACGAAATGAATGAAGTGCTGGTGGCGTGATGGATTCTAAAGACAAGATTTGGGAGTACTTACCTCTTGCAGAAGCTGTTGAGATATGTGATTCAATGCGCAAGCCGATAAACAATACTGAACGGCAGAAAAGA
Organism: Victivallaceae bacterium; assembly: GCA_045633645.1. Taxonomy (GTDB): domain Bacteria; phylum Verrucomicrobiota; class Lentisphaeria; order Victivallales; family Victivallaceae; genus UBA1784. The sequence continues at coordinate 982 of JAZQYS010000622.1, forward strand.
ATTTCTGGAAAATCTCAAGATCAATTATTTCCATATTACGGTGCAACAGGTCAGGTCGGTTTTATTGATGACTTCATTACCGATGGAGAGTTTGTTTTATTAGGAGAAGATGGTGCTCCATTTCTCGATAGCTTCGCCCCTAAAGCCTATATTATCACGGGAAAGACATGGGTTAACAACCATGCCCATATTCTTAAATCCAAATTAAATAATAAATTTCTTTGTTATTACCTGAATTCATTTAATTACAAGGGGTATGTGTCAGGAACAACTCGCTTGAAATTGACTCAAGGGGAAATGAAAAAAATTCCAATCCCCGTTCCCCCGCTGCCGGAGCAGGAGCGGATCGTTGCCAAGATCGAGGAACTTTTTTCGCAGCTGGATTCCGCCGTCGCCGAACTGAAATCCGTCAAAGAAAAACTCGCAATCTACCGCCAAGCCGTTTTGAAAGAGGCGTTTGAAAAACATGATGATTGGGAAAAATACCAATTAGATGATTTGATGGAATCTGTAAAAAATGGTTACGGAAAAAAGCCGACGGATTCAGGAGAATATAGGATATTAAAAATTAGTGCAGTTAGGGCTTTAGTATTAGATCTTGATGAATCTCGATTAAATCGCTTTCCTTTTGAAGAAGGGGATCTTATTCATGAAAATGATTTGCTTTTTACGAGATACAATGGAAGTAGAGAACTTGTTGGAGTTTGTGCAGTAGTCCCCAAGCTCTCGATAGATTATGCTTATCCAGATAAAATAATCAGATGTATTCCGAAAAAGAATAGTGTAGCGCATTCTAAATTTTTGAGTTATTATTTGAATCATGGAGAAGCCAGAAAGTTCATACGTAGTAAAATAAAAACGACTTCCGGGCAAAATGGAATATCGGGTTCTGATCTCAAAAGGACGGAGATATATCTCCCGAATGACGAAATACAAGAAAATATTGTTAGTCAAATAGAAGAAAAGCTTTCCGTTTGTAATGACATTGAGCAAACAGTTGACACCGCTTTGCAGCAGGCGGCTGCACTTCGCCAGAGTATTTTGAAACAAGCTTTTGAAGGAAATTTGTAATATGTTAAAGCAAAAACACGAACAAGTTACTCAGCAATTGATAAGAAAAATAGAAGAAAGTAATATTTCGGAAAAGTATATTGTTCAGGAATGGGGAAACCGAAATGTCCGAGCAGATATTGTTATTATGGATGAAAATTACTTAACTCCCGTGGCTATCTTTGAGGTCAAGATCGGAGATAATACAAACATATTAAAAAAATCAGGTATTGAGACATTGCGGAAAATTGCAGCAACATTAAAAATAAATGTAAAATGTTTTCTTGCATTGGGCTCGGATAATGATATCAAAATTTTTGATGTCAGCAAATTGGTTTACACTCCAAATGAGAACGAGCTATGTGATGATTCTTATTTAGTTGATAGCATTCCAGATCATAAAGTATTGCAGAAAAACTTGTACGGAAGAAATGAAGCAGTCGCAGATGAAAAAAAACAGGCAAAACAAGATCTACTTAACAACGTATGCTTAAGGCTCTTCCCCATATACAGTTTATTGTTTTTAGTTTTTGACTACAGAGAAATATACACTATTACGATTGAAAGACTGTGTTTTATTGGAATGATGACGATTGTTATTTTATTACCATTTTTTACGGAAATAAAAATAGGGTCATGGATATATCTTAAACGTGAAAATAAAAAGATGGAAAAAAATGACTGACCAAACTTCATCCATTATCTCCAAGGTTTGGGGAATGTGTAATCCCTTGCGGGATGACGGAGTCTCTTACGGGGATTACCTTGAGCAGTTGACCTACCTCATCTTTTTGAAGATGTCTTATGAATACTCCAAGCCGCCGTATAAGCGTGCCAGCGGCATTCCTGCCGGTTATACTTGGGAGGATATGAATACTCTCAAAGGTGCCGAGCTGCAGGATAAATACGAAGAAATCCTCGACCGTCTCGGAGATGAGGGCGGCATTCTGGGGCGTATTTTTGCCGATGCCTCCTGCAAGATCACCAAAGCTGCCATTTTGTACCGCATTGTCCAGATGATCGACTCTGAAAACTGGGTCGCCATGTCCAGCGATGTCAAAGGCGATATTTACGAAGGCTTGCTGCAGAAAAACGCCGAAGATACCAAAAGCGGTGCCGGACAGTATTTTACTCCCCGCTCCGTCATTCAGGCGATGGTTGCCTGTGTCCGCCCGGAACCGATGAAAACCGTCATGGACCCCTGCTGCGGCAGCGGTGGTTTC
>JAZQYS010000623.1:0-10715 GCA_045633645.1 Victivallaceae bacterium
GTTGTCTATCTCAAGAAACGCAAAAAACTTATCGCTTCCAAATAATTATCGTGATTGTGAGAGCGGACAACTGCGTAAAGAATGAAAAAGTATCGTCTCATACTGATTGTTTTATCAGTCCTGATACTCCTCGGGTGTATCGGTATGACGGCTTATCTGCTTTTGTTCAATTACCGGAATGTCCGTTTGTTCAAACAGGCGAAAGGCAATTTCCTGCAGGGGGATGAAAATGCCCTGACTCTTGCAGAGAGTCAGTTGCTGCAGATTATCCGCAGTGACAGTGACAATGAGGCGGCATTTGTCATGCTGGGGGAAATTGCCGGTAAGAAAAAAGTTTATCCCGAACAGGTCTATTATTGTTTCATGGCTTACCGGCTCAATCCGTTAAGTTCTGAAAACAGAGAAAAATACATCAACAGTCTCTGCTTTGCCCGTTATTTTGACCGTTTGGAAAATTTTCTGGCACAAAAAAGTTCTCTTTCTGACAGAGAACATCAGCTTCTTCTCTACGCTGCCGGACACAACGGCAATATCAACAAGTATAAAGTACAGCTTTCCCGGCGCAACAAAGAAAACGGAGTCGGGGAGCTTGCCCTGCTGCTTTTTCATTATAAACACTTGTCCATTGAACAGAAACTTTCAGCTCTTGCAAAATTCAAAAAAAGTAATGATGCTTTTTTAACTCAGGAACTTTTTGCCGCCGAAACGGAGCTTTATTTTTCCTTACAGGCTGTTGACAGCGCTGAAAAAAGTCTTCTGCAGGCGTATGAGCTGAACAAATACGCTTTTGCCCCGGTACTCGGGCGTTTTTATGCCCGCTGCCGCAATTTCGGAAAAGCATTGAAAGTTTTTGAAGACCACCTTTCTTTCTATCACGATCAGGCCATTGCCCTGCAGGTTGCGGAAATCTATTGCCTGTTGAATCAAACCGGTAAAATTGCCAAACTGCAGGCGGATTATCAATCAGATTCCGGCAACAGTGCCATGTTAAGCAGTTATTATTTTGACGCCCTGATTGCATTGGCAAAAAAGGATATGGCAAGTTTAAAAGAGTTGACTGTTCCTCTGCGGGACAATATCAATACGCCGCTTGCTGCATTTATGTTTTTCTGTGCGGATATTCAGGGAAATGACCTGACTGCAGTTTTGACAAGTTATAAAGCGTTGCTCGCTCACAAAACTTATTTGAATTTGCAGGAGCAGGCGGATAACATCGTATCGGAATATTTGAAGAAACAATTTTCCGGAAATAAAACCGAACCTGAAAAACTTCTTCCGCTGGCTGAGGTCCTTTACCGCCGCAAACCTGAAGTTTTTTCTGCAAAACTTATGCTGCTTGCTCAGAAAAGAACAAATTCCGTCAATGTCATTCTGCTGAAAGATGCTTTGAAACGTTTTAACCGCGATCAGGGTGTGATAAAAATCGGTATTGAGTATTATTTGAGACGGGATTTGGTTGAAGCGGAACGCCTGATTGCATATTACAAACAGACATTTGCAAAGACTTCCAAAGATATGCTGCGTTATGAAATTGTATTGAATATGCAGAAAAAAGATTACAATAAAGTTTCTGAATTGTTTCAAAAGAATTTTTCTCCGGAAATTCTTCAGGAATACTGGGCTTTTGCTTCCGGTTCAATGCGTGAGAAAGATCTGTTGTTTTTAAGTAAAGATAAAACCTATTCTCCGTTCTGCCGGGCACTTCTTCTTTTGAAGAAGGGAAATGTGAAACAATCGTGTGATTTGCTTGAAAAAGCAGATGCAAAAAATAATTATGAACTGCTTTTCTTTGCCGCAAAGACGCTCGGAGAAAACGGACGTCACCGGGCGGCACTAGAAAAATATGCACTTTTTCCGCAGGAGTCTTCTTATCAAATTGCCGTTTGGTTGAATATGGCTGAACTTTATGCTGAAAGCGGCAATGCAGATCAGGCATTGATTTTAGCGCAGCGTGCTTATAATAAGGCACCGCAAATGCCTGAAACGCAGCTTTGTTACGCTGATAAACTGCATAGAAAAGGTCGTTTTGAACAAATTCCGGACATCGTGAAACTGTCATCTGCCGCCCGTTACCGGAAACCGATGGAAAAACTCTGGATTGCCGGAATTGAACACCGGATCAAAAAATACGATATCAATACGCAACGGGAAAAAATACGGGAACTGTGCCGTCAACTTAAAGTTATTGCGCCCGATAATGCAGTCGCGCTTGAATATACAAAAAAATTAAATAAGATGCCGCAATAGAAAATGAAGATATTACTTGCCAGACTTGCCAAACACCCCCTGGGAGCGTTGTACGGAACGCTTCTGGGGCTTGTTGCTTTTTTTGCCGCAGTTCCGGCGCTCTCTTCGGGAATGTGGGACGCTGCGTTGGTCGATCTGGTGATGGCGGGTATTCTGATTTTTCTCATGTTGAAAAGTTTTATTTCCACATTCCGCAAACAGTCGTCTTTTGCAGAAAAGGCAATTGCATGGGGAATGGTCGTGTGTGCCAATATTCTTGCATTGCTGCCGTCGCATGATTTCCCCGGCAGTTTGAGTACGGCGTTTGCGTTTTCGCTTTTGATTTGTGCGCTGGTTCTTTATTTCAGCGGCAGATTGATGGCAGTTATCTGCATTGCGCCTGCGCTGTGGTGTTGCGTATTTATGCCCTATCATGAAGAATTCATGCTTCTTTTAAGTTACCCGTTGCGTTTGAATGCAACGGTGCTGAGTGCCGGAATATTAAAAATTTGCGGTGTTGAAGTTGTTTATTCGGGAACTTCCCTTGCTCTGCCGGGGCTGAATATTGCCATTACCGATGCCTGCAGCGGAATCAATCAGCTGGATGCCTTTATTCTGATAGCCTTTATTGCGGTGGAAATTCTGCACAGAAAACTTTTCTGGCAATGTCTGCATTTTGCTTTTATCATTCCCTCTGTCATTATCGGCAACAGTCTGCGGATTGTTCTGACAGTGCTGCTCTATAAACTTGTCGGAGAGGTGGTTTTAGAGAATACCTGGCATATTACACTCGGATATGTTCAGATTATTCTTGCGCTGCTGCTCTTTGTCGGAGTCGGTAAACTGTTGGCAGTTCCTGACGGAAAAAAGACGGAGGAAAAACAATGATCAAAAAGATTTTTATCATCTTGTCTTTTCCGGCGCTGTGTATACATTCGCCCTATCTTCTGCAGGCATGGCAAGGTTCCAGACTTGACCGCTGGGATTGGATTTTTTATCTGACGGCAATTCCGGCGGCACTTTGGGCGCTGCGTTCTCAAAAAATCGGTAAATGCGATTATTTTGCATTATTTATGCTCTTGCCGATGTTGCTTTTGACAGCGGGAAAATCATTTCATCACGTCAATGCTCTTGCTGTTGCGTCTGCGGTGGGTGTGATTTTTGCCGCGGTCTGGCTGGCCGGTTCCTGGCGTTTGGCATATAGTGTTCTGCCTGCGGCATTTATTATGCTTCTGGGAACACCAAGTTCAAGTTATCAATTATCTCTGCTTCTGATGTGTCCGGTCTGGTGTGCCTGGATGGTAAAGTTTCTGCTGGCGGTGTTGTGTCTTGTCTGGATATGGTACAATAAACGTTTCAATTTTGTCATCAAACGCAGTACACTTTGTTTTTCGGCGGCGGTTTTATTCAGCGGATTGCTGCTGCTGCACACGAAAGAATTGTATTTTGAGGGAAAAAGTTTCATTCCTGAGTTTTCATCTCATTGCGGACAATTCTGGGGCAGAAAGATTCAGCCGGATGCCAATACAAAACGCTTTTTTGCGACCGGAAAGGTCCGTCAGTTCCGCTATACCAAAGACAATACGGATATTTCCGTTCTGGCAGTTCAGTGCGGAAGTGATATTCATGAAATCCATCCGGCAAGTCATTGTCTGAGGACAAGTATGTGGACTGTTCTCTCTGAAAAGATTTTTTATTTGCAGGATGATTTTGCTGTTACTGAAATTGAGGCGCAGAGAGGGGTGAATCATATCCTTGTCTGGGTGTGGTACAGCAGTGAAAGATTTTCCACGCCGGGATTTCTCGGATTCCGCCGGCACTTCAAACCGGGCGGAAATTATCACACTTATCAGGTCTCTGTTCCGTTATGCGGTAATATAACAGCCGGAAGAAATGAGTTGAGAAATTTTATGTTTTCTTTAAAGAGGAAGAAATAAAAATGACACAATACGAAGAAATACTTGCATTGAGGCGGGAACTGAAGCGTCCCTCAGTTTTCAAACATAACCATATTCAATTACGGATGGTGTTGTGGCATCTGACGATTCGCGGTTCGGCGGCATTCAAGAGATTGATGGATATTATCCTGGCTCTTTTTGCAATCATCTGCGGATCTCCTGTATTTCTGTTGACGGCACTTCTGGTCAAACTGACCAGTCCCGGACCGATCATATTCAGTCAAATCCGGGTCGGCAGGTTCGGCAGACATTTCAAATTCTACAAATTCCGCAGTATGTATATTGATGCCGAGGCGCGCAAGGCGGAACTGATGAAACACAATGAATCAAGTGACGGCGTTATTTTTAAAATGAAACGTGATCCGCGTATCACGCCCGTCGGCAGATTCATCCGCAAATTCAGTATTGACGAACTGCCGCAGCTTTTTAATGTTCTGTTGGGAGATATGAGTCTTGTCGGACCCCGTCCGCCGCTGCCTTCTGAGGTAAGAACATATTCTCTTGAAGAACGCAAACGCTTGAATATCACGCCGGGAATTACCTGTATCTGGCAGGTTTCAGGCAGAAGTGAACTGCCGTTTTCAAAGCAGATTGCACTTGATAAAGAATATATTGCCAGCCGCAGCGCATGGAAAGATTTTCTTATTCTGCTGAAAACTGTTCCGGCAATTCTGACAGGGAAGGGGGCATGGTAATATGAAAAATCTGCTGATAAATCCTTATTCTCAGGTGCAGGAGTGGTGCAAGGATTATTTTCCCGACCGCAGTCTCGGAATGATGCCCGTCGGCGGACGCTGTGCGGCAGAATACTTTATTGATCTTTCCCTGCGGTGTGAAGCGGAATCGCTTCTTCTGTTGGGTCCGACTTACAACGAACATCTTGCGGAGCATCTTTACGAGTATCAGCACGGCGCACTTGCTCTTGATTACCGCAAAGGCGGCGGACATGATACTGTCCGTCATCTGCTTGAAGTGTACGCAAAAGAATGCGGAAATGATTGTCTGATTCTGCACGGTATGCTCATGCCCAAGGCGCATACGCTTGAGGAACTGCAGAAGTCTTTTGTCCCCTGTGAAGACGACGGGGCGGCGGATGGAATTTATTATTACAAAGACGGCGTGCTTTTCAAGAGCAATATTGAGTTTTATCTCATTGATTCTCTTAAAAGTTATTTTGAAGTCAACTTTCAGGTTCTGAACGATGACTTTTATAATCTGCCCGGCTACTCCATCATGGATAATGTCCACACCGGAACCAACGTGGTTATCAAAAATGACTGCACATTATCCGGACCATTGGTTCTGGGAGACAATACCTTTATTGAAAGCGGAGCCACAATTTCAGATGCCATTATCGGAGAACGTTCCCTGATTGATAAAGAGTGTGTTGTTGAACACGCCATCATCTTTGACCGCACTTATGCCGCGGGAAAACTGGAAATCAAAAATAAAATCGTTACGCCGGGACGGATTATTGATCCTTTCACGGGCGGCGTGCTGGAGCGCAACAGTTTCAGTTATGCGTTCTCTCCCGTACAGAACCGTTCCGCGTGGATCTTGCGTTTGTGGGAACACTTTCTGGCACTGATTCTTGCTCTGGTTCTGGCAATACCTTATCTGCTGCTGCTGCCCTTTTATCTTGTGAATAAAAAATCGCACTGGTGCTGGAAACTTTCGATGGATCGTTATCCCGGCTACTGGGCGGTGCTGTTTTTACGCAAAGAACTGGTCAAAAGTCACCCCGCCAACGAACAATTTGTGTTTCAGATGGGCGAAATTTACGGACTTCAGAATACACCGGAACAGCGGCGTATTTACGACTATTATTATCACTATCACTGTTCGTGTTTCCTGGTTCTGCAGGTGGTGCTGCGGAGTCTGGGCAAGAGAGGATTTGCCACCTATGTTGAACGCAAACGGTCATAAAAATTTCACAGCCGGCGGCGATAAAGAAGCCAATGCTCTGCTGACAGATGTTCTTCTTGAAATGCAGGAGATGTTTGCCGGTACGGCATTGTCTGTTTATCTGGGCGGCAGTTACGGCAGAGGAGAGGGTGGTGTACGGCTTGATCGTGAAAACGGAATTCTTTACAACGATCTTGACTTCTTTGTGTTTGCGCGTAAAAGTTCTTCCGGAGATGAAAAACTCCTGAAAGAAATTGCTGAAAAATATGAAGAAAAGTTAAAGGTCGATGTTGATTTCAGCCGTATCATGACAGTTTGTGATATCCGGAAGAATCAAAAACGCCTGATGATGCAGGAGCTTAAACGCGGATATTGTCTTGTTTGCGGGGAAGATCTGCTTGAAAAGTATCTGCCTGCACTTCCAGCTGAAGAGCTGCCGTTTTCTGAAGTCTGCCGTCTTTTGCTCAACAGGGGGATGGGCTTGCTCCTTGCGGGCGAAAAGATTGCAAACGATTCTCCCGATACGGATTTTATTCTGCGGAATATTTATAAAGCGGTTCTCGGGGCAGGGGATTCCGTGCTGATATCAGAGGGCAGATACCGTTGGCATATTGCGGAACGCTTGAAGTTGATTGAAGAAACTGATTTACCCGCTGAATGGAAAAATTTCTACCGTGAAGCGGTGGCGTTCAAATGTTCTCCGAACAGAAGCACGCATGAAAATATGCCTGCTTTCTGGAACAGTGTCCGCGATTTCTTTTGTGCAATGATTTTGCGTTGTGCCGGAAACGGGAATTTTCAGAACAATTTGTATGAACGTTGCCGTCAAAGCGGCGAAGTGTCGTTGAAAAATTTGGCAAAATACTGCCTTAAAAGCCGTACTCTCCCGTTGGGAAACTTGAAATTGTATACCATGCCGGCAACGGCAGTTCTGCTTGAAGAAGTTTGTAATGCATTGAAAAATATGCCTGAAAATATTGACAGAAAAAGTAAACTCTATCGGCATTGGCTGATTTTTAACTGATAAGGAACACTATGGATACGCTGGATAATGAATTAAATGTGCAGGCGGAAACCAGGCAGATGCAGAAATTGCAGATGTATCAGAAACTGGTTCTGTTTACGTTGTATAAGTTTAAATGGAGCATACTTGCCGTTTTTGCGCTGATTATTGTTACGGGTGTGGTCTTGCGTGCAATTCAGTTCAAATATTCTTCGCGCAAATTTGAGGGAGCTGTGACGCTCTTTTATACGCCTCGCGCAAGTGAAGAGGTAAAACCTCTGAGTATCAACCATGTGCTGGGGGTGTTTGCCCGTCAGCAGATTTTTCATCAGCTGGTTGAGGAACTGCATCTGACAAAAAAACAGCAGAGTGTTCTCAAACAGAGTATTGAAGTCAAACTTCTGCGCGATCATAATGATATGTTCGTCATCACCGGTGTCGGTGAAAGTGACGAATATGTCAAACAATTGGTCAATACCTTTGTTGCCATCGGAATCCGGAATTATGAGGAGTACAGAACTGCAGAACTGCGGAACTTTCTGGAAACCCGTGAACGACGCTTGCGTGAAGTTCAAGAGTATCTGAAAGCGCAGATCGAACAATTGCATGCGTTGCATCGCAAATATGGCATAGTACACCCCAATGAAGAGATGGAGACTGTGAAAAAAATGCAGGGCGAACAGTCTGCAACTTTAGCGGAATTGAATGTGAAACTCGGCGATGCCCGTCACCGTTTTTCTGTTGCTCAAAGGAATTATAAAGCGATTCCGGCGCCGGTGATCAAATTCCATGTGACTTTGAGACAGTATATTCAGGAACTGCGCCGTGCTTCGCGGGAATATGAAAAAGCGAAATTGATGTTTGCCGAAAGAAATCCGCGTTTTGTTGAAGCAAGAAGTGCGTATGAAGCCATAAAAAATGAATTTGACGATTTTAAAAAGCGGAATAATATCACTCATTTTGACGAAAGTATGCTTCAGGGGATAGAAGGGGTGATTTCCCGTTACCATGAGGCGGAAGTTGCGTTTCAGCAGGTGGAACTTTCGATGAAATCCCTGCAGGCTGAAATGGCTCTGATTAAAGAAAAGGAAAAGAAACTCCAACACATGATTCCCGAACACGAACAGGTGGAGCAGCTTCAGAAAACTGCCAATAAAAATGTGAGTCTGCTGGTTGAGGAGTTGACCCGTGTGCGAAGCAGTATCGCCCACGTACCCAATGATATCATCATCAATGAGAGAGTTATCGGAACAAAGGCATTTTCAATGTTCCCGGTGAAAATCCTTGCCGTGATTTTCATCGGCGGTATTTTTGTCAGCGCTCTTTATGCGGTTTTTGTCGTCGTTTATGATCTTGTTTACGGTAAAATCAGCGGCATTGAAGAGGTATCTTTTCATAAAGACTTTTTTGATACAGTCGGCGTTATTCCGCACGAAAATGCCAGTTTCACTCTTGAACAGCGCAAAGTTATCAATAACGAGATGTTTTATCGTTTTATTCTGCGCATAAAGAATACGCAGACACTGTTTTCGTGTTCTCTTGACGGTTCGTTTTTGAGTTCTGTGATGTTTGACGAACAGTTCACTCTTGCCAAACGCAACACAATTCTTGTCCGTCTGATTCTTGCAAGCGACGTTGAGAAAATCTGCGGCAATATGCAGAAAATCGGACATTTCTACTATTCTGATAACGGCAATACCGGTTTTAATTACCAAAGAACAGGTGATGAATCCGGGGAAGTTTCTCACGAACTTGAATATCTGCGCGGCTTTTCTTCCGGCGACGGCAAAGGTTACGGTTACGGATACGGATTTGCCTTTTTCCCTGTCCGCAGTCTTTCGGGAATGGATCCTGATGAAATCACACTCTTGCGTGAAGTTGTAGAACAGTTGAAAAAAGATTATCAGCTGGTGCGTATTTCACGCGAAAAGCCTTTTGACGCATCGTGTCTGCTTGTCCGTCAGCTGCATGATATCTGCGATGCGACTTTGCTCTATATCGGCAAACTCAAAACGCCGCGAGCGGTATTGCGCCGGGTTTTGTAACTGCATGATGAAGAACACCGTATTTATGCAATTTTAACCGGAGTTACTGACGTTAAAAAAGTTATTGAAGGAGATTATATCCGATGAAAAAATTCTTTTTACAATCTCTTGTTTTCTGCACCATGATATTGCTTTCAGGCTGCTATGACCGCTACACCGGAAACTTTGATCAGTTCCCCGATATCCACAATCTGCCTGACGGTGTTGTTGATCAGGCAGGGTTGACGGATGACGACAAGCGCCGTCAGCTTGAGCTGCTCAAGAAACTGGACGCTCAGAAAGAACCCGTTTACCGGATCAATGCCGGTGATAAAATCAGTATCCGGGTTTACAACCACCCTGATTTGATTATGGAGTCTTTAGTAACTCCCGACGGTGCAATCGGTGTCATGTTCGCAGGACAAGTTCAGGTTGCAGGACTCACCCTTGAAGAAGCCAGTCAGAAAATCAAGAAAGTCTATGCGAAGTACATTAAAAATCCTGAGCTGGGAGTATTCGCCATTGACGTAAGAAGTCAGACTGCAACAATTGCCGGAGCCATCAATAATCCGGGAATGTTTGTCATTTCAAACGGTATGCGTCTTGCCGATCTCTTTGCAAAGGCGGGCGGTTCTGCGGTGCGTGACTTTGATGACCAGATGCTGGATGCCGCCGATTTTCAGAACAGTATCATTGTCCGTGAGGGAAAAATCCTGCCGGTCAATTTCGCAAAAGCCATTGAACAGGGCGACCGCTGGCACAATGTGAAACTCAAAAAAGGTGATTACATTTATATTGCCGTCCGTTCTGAGGCAATGGTCAGTATCATCGGCAGCATCAACCGTCCGCACAAGAGATTGTGGGATCAGAATCTGGGCGTTCTTGAATTGATTTCATCCGGTCTCGGACTCAAAGAACAGTATTACAAGTATGCCGTTATCATCCGCGGCGGCATGGATGATCCGCGCTTTTACCGGGTCGATCTGGATGGTATTCTGCACGGACGCTGTGCCAATGTCAGACTTCAGCCCGGAGACGTTGTTTATGTGCCGCATGATAATATCTCTGAATACAATGTCTTTGTCAGAAAACTGCTGCCGACATCTCAGTTCTTGAGTACATTTACGTTCCCTGTCATCAACTTTGCCAATTAAGTATGAAGTATCTGATTTTTCTCATCGCCTTCATGGGCGTACTGCCGCTGGGGTATGTGCTTGCGATGAACAGCAAGTACATACGCTGTGCGTTTTTTGCCGTACTCCTGCCGGTGATGATGTTCAATCAGGTCTCAATCAACTTTTTTTCGCATGAAACCTATCGCGGTACTTCGCGCGGAATGGAAGTGTCTCTGGTGTATCTTATCGCCGGAGCCATGTTAATAGCCATGCTGCTGCATTATCAGAGAAAACCGCTTCTGCCGGATGCCGGGAGTAAAATCTACTGGATATATTTTCTGCTCTGTCTGCCCTCGTTTGCCAATGCCGACAATACGCTCTACTCCTGGTTTGAACTCTGGAAGATGATCATGATGTACATCGTCTTTCTCTGTGCCTATTATTACTTCTACCATTACCGGGACTTCAACACGGTCATGGTGAC
>JAZQYS010000624.1:0-1998 GCA_045633645.1 Victivallaceae bacterium
ATCAGTTTCAATGCCTGTAAATGTTTGTTGTAAGTTCGGGAAGATATATTTTGTTTCCATAAAGACATCATGTATGACGAAGCAATCTCCGCAGTTATTCCGGAGATTGCTTCAATGTTCTTTTTGCTGCAATATTTCAAAAATTTATTCAAAACTCCGTGATAAGTTCTTAAAGTTTCCGCGCCGCTTTCCGGACGATCAGGAGTTGAAAGATAAGTTTCCCATAAAGCATCCAATGTGATTTTTTTCTGAACGATCAATTGTTTGACCGAAGCAACTTTTGACAGGTATTCAGCTTTGGAATCCAGCTGTTGAAGTTTGAAAAGTTCCTGCATTAATTTATCGGCACATTTTTCCGCCTCACTGCGGAGTGTTATCGGATTACTCTGTTCATTTTTCAAAGTAACAGTTTTAATACAACCGTCGATATCCTCATACCGTAATGCATACCGGCCATTATTTTTCTTGAATAAAGTACCTGTTCCCTTCGCTCTGCGTTTGCTTGCCATGATGTGCAAATTCTCCTGATAAGTGTACGATAGCTTATCAGTTTTGTCATTTTCGCCTCAATCACAGGGGACTGAAAATCCCCGTGTCCCCAGTTCGATTCTGGGTCCGGCCACCATTTTTTTGCCTTAGCGCCCAAGTGATACTGAAAAAGTATTATTTGGGCTTTTTTTGTCTGCGTAGCTCAGCGGTAGAGTCGTGGCGGTGATCCGGTGAAATAATCCGGGCGGAGCGCGGGGACGCAGGTTCGAATCCTGCCGCAGACACCATTTTTGTATCTACGCCAGTCAATACGACTGGCTTTTTTGTTTTCTCTCCCAAGAATTACCCTCAAAAACTGCCCTGCAGCGTGTCCGGAAAGCTATCAGCCACACAAAAAACGGGTAAAGTTGCTCACCTGCTCAGATTTTTTGGAAAGCCGCTGTGTCAACTCTAATTTTATATAGAAATAATTTTTTCTAATATTTTCCGTTTGTAATATAACTTTTTTTTGATATATTATTCAATGTAATAAAAGGTTTACAATTCGTATTAGGAGAAATTCAATGGCTCAACGTGGACGAACGATCTTATTGTATTTGCTGAATGGTTCAGTTACTGGTGTGATTAAATATACTACGCCAAATTGGACTGGTGTAATTTATAAAATTCCGCGGACGGAACTGGATAGCTGCAAAAAACGGGTAGATTTACAGCAAAGTGGAGTTTATTTTCTTTTTGGCAAATCGGATGAAACCGGAGAAAATGTTGTTTATGTCGGTCAAGCCGGCTTACGCAAAAATGGCAATGGCTTGCTTGGCCGAATTTTGGAACATGCCCGCAACCCAGAAAAAGATTATTGGACTGAAGCAATTGCGATTACTACCACGAACAATTCTTTCGGTCCGACCGAAATCAGTTACTTGGAAAATCAATTCACGCAGTTGGCAAAAAATGCCAATCGCTACGTTGTAAAAAACGGCAATGATCCCAATCCGGGAAATATTACCGAAGAAAAAGAGAGCGAGCTTGAAGAGTTCATCGACTACGCCAAAGTGATTATGGGTATTGTCGGGCATAAAGTTTTCATTCCGTTGGATGAAGCTATTAACGATACGCCAAACGAAAAAGTTATAAAACTTTTCCTGAAAAAACGTGGCGCAGAAGCGGTCGGATTGCTGACCAGCGAAGGTATTGTTGTTTGCAAAGACAGCAAAATTAATTCTTCTCCAACACCGAGTTGTCCAGAGTGGATCAAAAATTTGAGAAAAGAACATGCTTCTAAAATAAATGCAGACTTTGCATTAACAGATAATATCTGCTTTTCCAGTCCCTCTGCAGCATCAGGTTTTTGCGTTATGGGATCAGATAACGGTAGAATGTCATGGAAGAGCGAATCTGGCAAAACATTAAGAAAACTTGAGGAAGAATCCTAATCTACTGACTTGATAAAATATTTGTATAATAAGGCATTTTTAAGAAAACCTACGCAAGTCAAACCGACTGGCTTTT
>JAZQYS010000625.1:0-3987 GCA_045633645.1 Victivallaceae bacterium
CAAGGCTACGGCGGACAAGTAGGGAGATAAAAATATACCGAAGCCGACGTTTCGGCTTTTTCTCGTGAAAAAAAGTTTTTCCTCTTCCCCCCGGTGCCCATTTCACCGGGCGGAGACCAGACCGTTGGCAATGGCAACGCACCAGCCGACGGAAAGGATAATCCAGAGAATAACACCGTGAAGAACAGGTTTCAATCCCAGTTCTTTTATTTTGTCTTTGCTGAGATTTGCGCCGATAAGGAACAATGTTGTTACCATAAGATACTTTGAAATTTCTTTGATAAATCCGCCTGCGGGAGCAACGGCAGGAAGCCAGGTGACGATGGCGGCGGCAATCAGGAATCCCGGGATGAACCAGGGAACTTTGAGTTTGATTTTTTTGCTTTCGCCCTCCTCTTTTTCTGCAACGAACCAGCTGAGAAAAAGCGTGACCGGCACAATCCAGAGCGCACGGGCAAGTTTCACCGTAGTTCCCACTTCAAGCGCCGTCGGACCATACTGAAAACTTGCGCCGACAACAGAACTTGTATCGTGAATGGCAAGGGCTGCCCAGTATCCGAATTGCGTTTCTGTGAACCCCAGCATTTTACCAATCGGGGGAAAGATCAAAAGAGCAATGGCATTGAGGGCAAAGACGGTTGCAGAAGCAATGGCAATATCATGCGCTTTTGCTTTGAGGGCAGGGGCGGCGGCGGCAATGGCACTTCCGCCGCAGATACTGGTTCCGACGCTGATAAGATACATCGCATTGCGGGGCATTTTCAACTGTTTCCCGACAAGGACACCCAGTCCGATTCCGGCAGCGATACCGATAACGGTGTAGAGAAAACCGCTTGCACCGGCTTGAAGAACTTTGACAAGATTCATACCGCACCCCATGCCGACGATGGTTGCCCCCAGCAGAGTTGAAGTCATTTTTCCTGTTATCTGAGCAAAGGGATTTCCCCAGAGGATTGAAAAAATAATACCTGAAACAACCGCCAGTCCCGGTGCGTAATCACGGGCGGGCGCCCATGCCCACGGGACAATGAAAAATGCCAGTGCCACAACGATAAAAGAAACTTTTTTAAACATATTTTATTCCCTGTTTGCAAATGATTGATTGAATCCGCATAATATACACCCTGGAGAGGGGAGATTCAACAACTCAACTTTGCAATTTCTTCGGGGAGGACGATGTTTTTTGCAGCAAGTTCAGCAAGAGCGCGCTCCATGGTGACCATGCCGTCTTTGTAGCCGGTTTCCATAGAGGAGCGCAGCAGATGAGTTTTTCCGTCACGGACAAGCGCCTGAATGGGAGCTGTTCCCACCATGATTTCAAATACGGCAACCCTTCCGCTGCCGTTTGAGAGGGGCAGCAGACGCTGGGAAATAACGCCGAGCAGTACGCCCGCCAGCTGCAGACGTATCTGATTCTGCTGATGATCCGGAAAAGAATCTACGATTCGGTCAATGGTCTGCGGTGCATTATTGGTGTGGATTGTCGCCAGAACCAGGTGTCCAGTTTCTGCGGCGGTGATTGCGGCGGACATGGTTTCCGTATCGCGCATTTCTCCGACAAGAATCACATCCGGATCCTGCCGCAGAGCGTTTTTCAAAGCCCCTGCATAAGAGAGGGTATCCGCGTGAAGTTCGCGTTGTTCAATGATGGAGCGTTTGTTGGCGTGGACGTATTCGATCGGGTCTTCAATGGTGATGATGTGGGCATCTCTGGTTTTGTTGATATAATCAACCAGACTTGCCAATGTTGTGGATTTACCGCTGCCGGTCGGTCCTGTCACCAGAATCAATCCCTGATTTTTTGAGGCAAGATGCATCAGAACCGGCGGAAGTCCGAGTTTGTCGGGGTCAGGAATTTGTGTATTGATGATTCTGGCAACGATTCCGACTGAACCGCGCTGATGGAACGCATTGACACGGAATCTTCCTGTTAAAATTGAACCGTCAGGATTCTTTTTCAAATTAAGCGAAATGGCGATATCCAGTTCGCGTTTTTCTTCAAATTCAATTCTCTGGTGCGGGGTTAAAATACCGTAGAGCAGATTAGATGTATCCTCCGCTTTCAAGGGCGGCAGGTCAAGGGCGCGGATTCTGCCGTCAACACGGATTCCCGGCGGCGTGTCCGTGGTGAGAATCAGGTCGCTGGAACCGTTTTTTACTGCGGAATAAAGCAGTGTTGCCATATCTATTGCATTGGCAGAGGTGTTTTTTTCTCCGTAAACTTTGCGGAAGGTATCTACACCGCTTTTGAGTCCGTCGAAGAGCAGTTTGAGTTCTTCGCGGTTGTCGGCGTTAGCCATTGCAGTTTGGGCGGAAATAAGATCTTTCTGATAAAGTTCAAAAAGGGCGCGTTGAAAATTTTTCATTCCGGGTGCTGTTCCATCACGCAGAACGCTTTCAAGTTCATTGAAGAGATTGCGTGAAATCAATTTTTTGACCATCGGCGTTGCCGGCAGATATTCCACTGCGGGAATCATGCCGGAGTCATCTTTGCGCGGCAGCAGACGCTGGGCGACGATGCCAAGAAGCGAAGCACCGATATCAGAAGATAACTGCCTGCGCTGATCTTCCGGGAAAAGATTGATGATACGTTCCACTGCAAGGATTGCATTTCCGGTATGGATGGTTGAAAGCACCAGGTGTCCGGTTAATGCGGCATTGATGGCGGCCTGAGCGGTTTCGGCATCGCGCATTTCTCCGATGACGATAACATCCGGATTTTTCCGCATGGCATCCCTGACTGCTTTGGGAAATCCTGCTGAACCGTCAAGTTCGCATTGGGAAACAAGAGATGATTTGTTGACGTGCAGATATTCAATCGGGTCCTCAATGGTGAGGATGTGTTTTTGTGTACAGCAATTGATTTTATTGACCATTGCCGCAAGCGTGGTGGACTTTCCGCTGCCGGTTGCGCCGCAAATCAAAATCAGTCCTCTTTGGGCAGTGGCAAGTTCTTCAAGAACATCCGGCAGGGCAAGTTGTTTGAAATCAAGGTCATCTGCCCGGCGGACGGGGCGGATGGCAACAGATTCTCCTTCTGCCGTCTGATAAAAATTCAATCTGAAACGCCTTTCGCGCGAAATCTGAAATGCGGCATCGGCTGAAAGTGTCTTCTGATAAAGCGTTTCCGCTTCGGGGGAAAGGATTTTCTGTCTGAATGCGGCAATATCCCCGGGACGGATGAGTATATCCTGATACGGAATGATTTCTGATTTTATTCTCAGATGAGGGTATTGTTTTCCGGAAAGAAAAATATCTGATACATTTTTAAGATCGATTTTTTCAAGAAAATGTTCAATCGCCATCGTGTAAACTCCGGAAAAAAGTTAAAAATTCCGCTCCGGCAGTTGCCGGAACGGATGGGAAAAATC
Organism: Victivallaceae bacterium; assembly: GCA_045633645.1. Taxonomy (GTDB): domain Bacteria; phylum Verrucomicrobiota; class Lentisphaeria; order Victivallales; family Victivallaceae; genus UBA1784. The sequence continues at coordinate 3,372 of JAZQYS010000625.1, forward strand.
AAATATTTCAGAGCGTAATGCCTGAATCTTTGAGATATTTTTCCAGATCTTCAGTGGAACCCTGGCAGATCAGCGTGGTTGAATGCAGTTCAGAACCGATGATGTTGCCATCGGCATCAACCTGCATCGGCGCGATGGTTTCCAGTTCATGGAAGTTGAGTTCCTGAGAACCGTTGAAGACACTGAACATATCTTCAGCTGAGTAGGGACCGTCTTTCTGGTCATTGTCAGCGATGTTGAAGTAAATGCCCTTGTCCTGCGCCGGGGTCGTGCGAAGCACGAGGATATTGCGGTTGCGGTCAAGAGAACCGATGATGACCGGACGGGCGGCGACTTTGATCGCAATCTGAAGCCGCTTGGGACCGCCGAGTGCAAAGGTGAAAACATCACCGTTGTATTTCACTCTTGAAGAGGTATCCCCGTAAAAATCATCGTTGATACAGCCCTCAGCCGGACCGCAGCATTTGCCGAATGCGGTAATGCCCTCAGCTCCGGGGAGCTGTTCGAGAGACCAGGCACTCAGCAGAAAATCATCTTTACTGCATTTGCCGATAACGGTGAGCTTGTCAACAGTTCTGTAACCGGTGCATGAAAGGTTGCCCACATTCCAGAAATC
>JAZQYS010000626.1:0-1758 GCA_045633645.1 Victivallaceae bacterium
CCGGTCAAGTTCAGTGCAAACTTCAAAGCTCCCGTCAGCAGTTTATTCAAAATCTCTGAATCAGTTTCTGTTTCAATATGATAACTTATTGTTTGACAACAGGCATAAAGCATATCAGCCCGTTTAGGGACAGGAATTACCTCGTCCTGCAAAAGGCGCTCTTTTACATCACATTGGTCAATCATGAAAAAACGGGTACTTAAAAATGCCATGAATTCTGCCGCCGCAGTTTCTCCGATTAATCCTGGCAAAGCATAATCCAAAATATCCCGGTTATCAGTACGATCTGCAATTTTCAACATAGTACTGACCCGTTCCCAACTGCGGGGAGACGGCCATCCGCGCTGAAGTTCCTCTCCCTCCTGCGAAAAAAGTTTGCCGGGGCGATAACGGATAAAATTGATCACTGCCGGATGCAGTTTGTGAGTAATGGCCCAAGAGATAAAACTGTCAGCTTCCGGTTTTACCTCAACATGCAGAAAACGGTTGGCAAGAGCACTGGACATGGCGCACGCGACAGCCCGGTCTTCGGTACGATTGCCAGCCGCCAGAATATACCATCCATCCGGGACTTTATACAAATCACCCAAGCGGCGATCAAGAATGAACTCATAACTCGCCACTTGCAAAGTTCGATCTGCTGCGGTCAACTCGTCAAACATGATAATTCCACGAGATTGGGGATCTCTCGGCCATTCTGACGATACCAGCCATTTTACCCGATCGTTTTCAGGAACGGGCAATCCGCGCATATCGACCGGGTCGCGTTGAGCAAGCCGGACATCAATAAATCCAATGTTCATTTCTTCGGCAATTTCTCTGACCACAGTTGATTTACCCAATCCCGGAGCACCCCAGATCATTAACGGAGGGACCATTGCAGCCTGCTTGGAACTCGTCGGAGCCAGAAAGTTGTCAGTGCTCCACAATGCTTGCAAATTGCATTGAATAAGCTTTTTGAGATCATTCATCGAAATGGTGTTGCGTACATTTGTTTTCATATCATTACATCCTTCCTGTTAAATCCAGTAATTCTTTTACCGGAGGGGTTAATTGCTGTCGTTTCAGCAATGCGCGCAAATTGTTCTGCTCTTCACTCGGAATTTTTTTATTTTCAAGCAAGAGCTTGCAAAAACGATAGTTTCGTTCGTTCAGTAAATGGTGAAAAATATCTTTCATCATTGCGGCGTTTGCATAGATATCCAACATTGCATCAAAATAATCCCAGTCCCCGGCTTTCATTGTTTCAAGCAGATCCGGCGGAATGTTCTTTTCCGGAGAAGAATCAACTTGTTGCGGAGCAGAAAAATTGTTAAATATCGGCATGGAAATTTTTTTAGCATCAATGAATTTTTTGATGGCATCATCACCATTATCCCAAGCCGATTTGCCTTGTGAATCCAAGTTGCTCAAATCAACCCCGGAATAGTAAAGCAAAGCAAGCACCGATTTGCTGTCACACATACTTAATGGCGTTACAACATCGTGGTTGGCGATATCCGGATCAGCACCGCAAATCAAAAGGCAACGCATGGCATCAACTGAATCCATGTGATAATGTAACGGGGTATTACCCTGAGCATCCTGTTGATTGACATCAACGCCAGCCCACGCCAAAGCGTATAATATTTCCGGATCGTGTTGGGTATGCAAAGGATTTCTTCCTTGCCGGACACTGAAAATTTTTTTAAGTTCAGGTCTTTCAAGATAAAAGTTAAGAAGATCTTTGTCTTTGATGTGAAACAAAGGTGCCTTGCC
>JAZQYS010000627.1:0-2190 GCA_045633645.1 Victivallaceae bacterium
CGGTTCTGGTCGGCGTAGTCTGGAACCTTACCGGAGCATGGAAAATCTGCTCCGATGCGGTGAGCGGTCTTGCAGGAGATTTCAGAACGGCGTTTGCGGCAATCAAAGATGTTGTCGGAAAGACCTGGGAAGTTATCAAAATCGCATTGGCATCCGGAGATCTTGCCGGTGCTGCCAAGGTTGGACTTGCAGCTCTGAAAGTTGTCTGGCTGCAAGGGGTGTTCCCTTTGAAAAAAGCATGGCTCGAACTGAAAAACTTTCTTGCCGATGCCTGGACAATAGTGATTTACTCTATTCTGAAAGGTGGATATCACCTCTGGTACGGACTTCTTTATGGTTTTCAGTATCTTTGGAAATGCATTCTCAAGGTATGGTATCCTCTGGTAAATTTCCTTGAGGACTCCTGGACAGTTACATCAACTGCCATTCTGAAGCTCGGCAACGATCTCTGGTACGGTCTCCTGGTGGGATTGAAATATATCGGAAACGCCATGCAAAAAGCGTGGAATTATATCTGGGACGGCATTGTCAGTGCTTTTGAGAAAACCGTTCTGGAAATTCAGAAAGCATGGATACGCACCAAAGGTCTCTTTGATTCCGAAGAAGAAGTCAATGCCGAAATTGCTGTTGTTGAACGGCAGTACAATCAGCGTCAGAGTGCCAGACGGCAACGCTCTGCTGATGCAGAACGGCAATCTGACCGGGAACTTGCTTCTCTGAAAAATGAATGGAGCAGTGCCAATACCGGTCTTGATAACGCTATGTATGCCAGACTCAACGAAAGTAAACGGCGTGCGGATGCCGGTCTTGCCGAAGCCAATGCTCCGATAGATACCTCTGAATGGGATGCAACCATCAAAGGTGCAGAAGATGCTATGAATCAGGAAATTGCTGAAAATCAGCGGAAATACAGTCAGGCACTTTCCGGAGCTGCGGCAGAAATCAATGCCGCAAAATCAGAATGGCAGTCTGCAATGGACGAGGTGAAACAGCGTGCGGCTGAAAAAGCTGCACAAATCGATGAAGCCAAGGCAAAATCTGAAGCTGCAACAGAAAATACCAGAAATGCTGAAACCCGCTTCAATTCCTCCTTCGGCGGTGGCAAAGCAGTCGGTGCGTGGAGTGCTGAAGCTCTTGATGCCATGCTCGGTGGAGCAAATAACGCCCAGGAGAGAACAGCAAGAGCATCGGAACAGATCGTTTCAAATACCCGGGAAACAAACCGGCAAATCAAAAAACTGCAAGGCGGTTCAGCAGCCGCATTGACTTATGGATAAGGAGAAGTTATGTCAATTACTGTAAAACAGGCGTGGGCAGGCGTTGACTTATCTCTGGAACAGGGTTCCGGGAGCAACTCAAACAGCTCTGCAACAGTTACTTATATCGTTGAGGGAACGGAAGATGATATTACCGCCTGCACCAGTGCTTATGAGTTTGCTCCCGATGAATTTTCAGAGATACCGAAAAAGTCCGCTTCTGTTGCGGAACGCCTTACAGAAAATGCCTGGAAGATAGAAGTAAACTATGGTTCTGAAAGTAAATCATCATCCGGAGACAGCGGGTCAGAAGATGATGAAGCCACTATGAATTTTGATTGTTCAGCAGGCACAAAGCATATGACGCAGGCAATAGAACAGACCTGCGTTTATGCCGGAAGCGGCGAATCAAAAGACAGTTCCGATGAAGCATCTGCAGTTCCTATCGGTTGGAACGGCAAAGATGGTTCAGAATCCGAAGCTGCCGGGGTGGATGTTTCCATCGGTGAACTCCGTGAAACTTATACCAAGACTATGAGCAAAAGTAAAGTCACCGGTACAAGCTGGAAACGGAAGGTTGCGGAACTTGTCGGAAAAGTAAATTCCGGTAGTTTCAAAGGATGGAATGCCGGAGAAGTGATGTTCCTCGGATGTTCCTACTCTGCTCCGTCAAAAGGCAGTAAAAAAGTTTCCGTAAGTTTCCATTTTGCCATACGGCTGAATGAAAGCAAAGCCACTGTTGCCGGTCAGAATATCGGCAGCAAAAAAGGTTTTGAGTACCTCTGGGCACTGACCGATGATGAAGTCCGGGATGGAGAACGGAAACGGAAAGTCCGGAAAATTTACAAAGCCGTAGTCTGTGAAACAGATGGTTTCGGCGGATTGGGGATTTGACAATGGCGTTTTTTCCTCATGTTAAAAAAGGAGATGCCTT
>JAZQYS010000628.1:0-1743 GCA_045633645.1 Victivallaceae bacterium
TGGAGTTGTGTTTGAAGAAAACGGCACGATCTACTTCCGTGGCAAAGATGAGGCTGGAAACTATTCTCCTGTCACAAGTTATGAAGTAAATAACATTGACAAAGTTGCTCCCGAGGCGCCTGTCGCAAAAGCGGATATTACTTCTGCCACCAATCAGAACGTTACTGTTACTGCAACGTTCAGTTCAGACAGCGTGGTGAAAGAGTTCAGTTTGAATAACAAAGACTGGCAGACCTATACCGCCGGTATTGTGTTTGAAGAAAACGGTACGGTTTACTTCCGTGGCAAAGACGAGGCAGGAAACTATTCGTCTGTTACAAGTTATGAAGTGAACAACATCGACAAGGCTGCCCCCGAGGCGCCTGTGGCAAAAGCAAATATTTCAGCAGCGACAAATCTGAATGTTACTGTTTCTGCATCGTTCAGCTCAGACTGCGTGGTGAAAGAATACAGCCTTAACTATAAGGATTGGAACACTTACAGTTCTGCGGTTATTATGACTGCAAACGGTACGGTTTATTTCCGCGGAAAAGACGAAGCAGGAAACTATTCTCCTGTTGCAAGTTATGAAGTGAACAATATTGACAAAGTTGCTCCCGAAGTTCCCGCGTCATTCACCGGCAGCGTTTCAAATTACAGTGCAAAACTGGATTGGAGCGATGCCGTTGACGGCGGAACATCCGGTCTCAAGGGATATTACTTCCGTTACGGTACGTCAAAAACCTTAAGCGGAAACAGTTCTTTTGTTTCCGAAAGCGGAAAAACTCTGTCAAATCTTGCTGTCGCCACCTGGTATTATCAGGTAAAAGCCGTTGATAATGCCGGAAACACGTCCGCATGGTCAGCGGTTCAAACTTTCTCTCTCACTCCCGGAAAAGTTCAGAATCTGCAAGGCAGTTCCAACGGCTTATCCTGGACTCCCGTCGCCGGAGTCAATGGATATACCGTTGAGTTTTCAAAAGACAACTTCAAACAATCAGTCACATTAAAAACAGCTACTGCCGCCGTTGACTTTCTTGCCCTGCCCCCGGGTTCTTATCAGGTGCGGGTCAAGGCAGAGGGCGGTTCATATTCTAACAGCAAAAATATCTCAGTCAATGCTTCAGCACAGGCTCAGGTATTCTCCTCAGATTCCGACGGCAACACGGATGTGTTCTTTGCTTCAGGAAACACCGTTTGGGGAAATGGTTATGCTGCACGTCATCAGGGCGTCCTCAACAGATGGCTTGGCACAGAAACACAAGTTATGCTTGCCGGCAAAAACAGACTTGATGATGTTTTCTGCGGTTCCAATGATGCCAATGTGTTGATCATGACCGATGATGCAAACGGAGACGCTCTTTTCCTTGATGACATCTATACCAGCCTCGGCAATCAGGCAAGACTCTCTCAAATTGATGAAATCCGCGCAGGTTGGGGAGATGATGTTGTTGACTTGACCAGTCAGCGTTACGCTTATTCCGGACACGGTTTGACTATTTTCGGTGGTTCAGGTAATGACACCATCTGGGCCAATTGCGGCAACAATACCCTCTTCGGTGATTCAGGCAGCGACAATCTCATCGGCGGTTCGGACAACGATATCCTGATCGGCGGTTCGGGCAACGACTCCATGCACGGCGGCGGCGGAGATGATATCTTTACTTTCGGCGGCAACTGGGGCAATGATACCGTTGAACAGCTTGCCTCAGGAGTTGTCACCTTGTGGTTTGAAGAAGGTTCTGAAGAGAACTGGAACAGCGA
>JAZQYS010000629.1:0-3313 GCA_045633645.1 Victivallaceae bacterium
TATACTGTTGCCGACGATTTGCTCCATCTCTTCATCAAATTTTTCAGGCAGAGAATCAAAGGGCCAGATCGCCCCCAGATGGGAGTGGTGACGGTGACAGACATCCAGGTCCTGCCCCTCCCAGACGGCAATGCGTTTTTCGTAGTTCCCTGAATAGGAATCATAGCCTTTGACAACCGAATAATGCGGAACCTTTTCAAGAATTTTCTGCCATACCGGACGCGGCTCTTTTTTCAAAAGTGCCGAAATCTCAATTAAAATCATCGCAAGTTTACGGATTGCCGCCAGCTGATAAGAGGGATTTTTTCCCGCTACGGCTGTCATATTACCATTGCTGGCAGCATACTCCGCCGATATCGCCAACGGTATTTCAAAGTTTTTCAGCATTTCTTCATATCCGCGCATAACTCCGTATATGTACGGATACGCCCGGTCACGCAGAAAGACCATATCTCCTGTGTAGTTGAAATAATTATAATACAAAAGAGCCGTCCATGCGCCGCAGGCAGGGTCAAGTGCCGAACCGCTTGAAATCCAGCCGCACTGCTGCCCCCGGTCATCCACGGCGTGCGTCTGCCACAAAGCATCCTCCACACGGAAAAGGGATTTTGCATTATATTTCATCGCCTCTGAAAAGGCGGGACTTTCAATCATATCAAAGAGAGGCAACAGATGTCCGGGGACTCCGAGTTGACACAACGGACCGTAAATCATCTGCACATTGACGTTGAAATGAAAGTCTCCGGACCACTTTGCTTCCTGATACTCCTCATGCCAGGGGCCCTGCAGTCCGCCTGCCTTTCCATAAGGACATGTTGCCGCACCAAGTTTATAAAGGTTGAAAAGATAAAATTTATTCCACCAGTTGTCAGGCGTGGAAACTTTTGCAGTCCGGGCAAAGAAATCACTCCACCAGTTGGCGGTAAACGCAAGCTGTGCGCTGCGATTGGAATCATCCCCTGAATCATCAGAAAAAATCTTGTAGCCGTAAAAAGTTTCAACTGCACGGAAAGTCATTCCGGGGTCTTCGGGCAGAACAATTTTCCAACCATCCGGAAGCAATTCATAGGGAGACACGCCCCGTTTTTCATTAAAAACTCTTACTTGAGAATAATCCGATGCCGGATGCAGCTTGACCCGGCAGATGTTTTTTGCTGAATCCTCCAGATAAAGAATATTCTGTTTCAGTACCAGAGTCAGAACAAGAACATTTCCGTTATCAAGAAAAACCGTCAATTCTCCTGTTCTGTATTCCAGCTGCGCGGAAACCGGTTTCACGTTATCTTTGAATAAAAATTCAAAACATCCCGCTGCCAGACGGCGCGGACGGTTTAATTGGGTCTGCGTGCGGTGAAACTGCTGATTGAGTGTCGTATCAAAATTGTGACTTTCAGCATATTCCGTAAGGCGGGAATAAGAATCCCGGGGATCAATCAATTCCCCGCCGCGGTGATCCCAGAGGTCATTCTGATTGACGGTGATTTTAAGTGTATCTTTTCCCCAGACTAACGCGCCGAAATTACCGTTGGCAAGCGGAACGCCGCAATGCGGACGCTCAAGCGGAAAAGAAAAAGTAATTGATTCCCCCATTTTCACCCTCCTGTATATTCTGATATTTTCCATAATATGCCATGCCTCTGTAAAAATTGCAAGTTGACAGCGGACAACATTGATTTTTCATTTAATATATGATACATTATGTAAGTGTTATTCGCTTGTCAACGACGGAGACAGATTATGAGTTTTGCAGAGTTTTTTCCGGAAAAAGCCGGAAATATTGATATCAACCGCTTTTCGCCGGAATCTCTGGCTTTTCTTGATTACAAACAGGAACTGGAATTAAAAAACAATGCCCTGAAAGCACTGCTGGCTGAAGGCAGAATCAAAGCCCCGCTGCTGCCGGTCGTCCCCTCCCCCATGCCGAGGAATTACCGCACGACCGGTAAACGCAGAGTCACTTACGCCAACGGAAAACTTTTTTTCCATATGGGAAAGAGTCACGGCAAAGCCCCCGTGGCAAAATCCGTGCTGGAAGCTCCGGCTCATCAGGAAATTTACGATTTCTGTCACCGCAAATTTTCCATGCCCCGGCACAAAGCGGCGGCAACGGCTCTTAATTACATCATCATAAGAGGCAGTTACACTGAACATGCCGTTATTTTTAACGTCAAACGTCTCAACGGGGATATCGTCCGCAGTCTCCGCAGCGTGGCTGAAGAGGCGGTTGAAAATATCTCCGCCCTGCGCAGCGGATTTGTGTATCTTGGTGAAAGCTCCTCTGATTATTACCTTGAAGCGGAGCGTCCCGAAAAAGGCGTTGCGTTCAAAAAACTCTGCGGTCCGGAGTTTCTTGCTCTGAAAATCGGCGGCAAAAAACTGCTCTATCCGGCAACGGTTTTTTCGCAAATCAACGAATCAATCCTGCCTGTTTTTCTTCAGGAATTGGAAAAATATCTTGCGCCGGAAAACTCAACAGCTCTGATTGACCTTTACTGCGGATACGGCCTGTGGTCCCTGGCGTTGAGCGATAAAGTTGCCTCTGTTTGGGGCGCGGAACTGTCAAGCGACGCCATTCAAGCGGCAAAGTCCAATGCCTCTTACCACTGCAAGGATAAAGAGTTCCACTACGAAACGCTTTCCATCACAGGAGATGTTTTGAAAGGGAAACTTCCGCCGCAGAAAGGTAAAAAAGAACGTATTCTCCTTGATCCGCCGCGCAAAGGATGTATGCCCGGCGTGCTGGAAACGGTCATTTCACGCCGTCCCGGAAAAATTCTCCATATGTTCTGCGGTGCGGACGAAATCGTTCCCGCGCTGCAAATTTATCTTGCAAACGGCTGCAATATCGAAAAGTTGATTCCGTTTGACTTCTTCCCCGGCTCAATGAATGTGGAAATGCTCGCCGTCATCAGCAAAAAATAATCCCCAAACGATGAAAGAATCCCATCGGATGAAAAAAGAAAAAATCAAAAATACGCTCCTGTATCTTTACGGACTGCTGCAGAAAGAGTGCTCATGCAAAACCTGGAGCAAAGTTGTTCTTGCCGCAGTTGCTGCCGTTATCGGAGGGGCCGCATTAATTGCCTTTGTGGTTGACCCGCTTTACCGTTACCGTATGCCGTTCTTTTACAAAACGGTCTATCATGAAATCTACGCCACTGCCCCTGCCCTGCTCAAGCATGAAAAATTTGATCTCTTCATGATCGGAACCAGCATGACTCGCAATTTTTTTCTGGAAGATATTGATAAAACTTTAAACTGCCGTTCCCTCAAATTCGCCGCCTCGGGCGGAACCATGATAAGTCGGAGGCCA
>JAZQYS010000630.1:0-9381 GCA_045633645.1 Victivallaceae bacterium
GTATGCCGTCAACTTAATGGCAACGGCGGTGTGCTGTCTGCGTTGGTGTGACGCCTGAGTCTGACGTGTCTGACAAGTCTGACGTGTCTGACAAAATGGGTGCGTCATGTAATACCCCGAGGGTTTGCTTGCCTCTGTCTGCTATGGCTCGGGCGCAGAGTTACCGCCGGGTAGTGCTGCGGTAACGGCGGCGAGGCTCGTTAGAGCCAGCCGCCGCGCCCGGGGGGTGTCAGGGGGACAGCCAGTTTGCTTGCCACGGCGTAGCCCCGAAAGGGGCGAAGACGGGACCGGTCGGGCAACGCACCCGACCGCAACTTGGCTTTTTTTGCCAAGCTTTTTTTCACCTGAGAATTACCCCCGCACAACTTTGTGGGGGATTGTCAAGGGGCTCTCCCCTTGACCGGTCGGGCAACGCACCCGACCGCAACTTGGCTTTTTTTGCCAAGCTTTTTTTCACCTGGAAAAAAAGCGGGAGAGCCATTCGCCGTTGAGGGGGCGGGCGTTGAAAGAACTGCGGTTGTAGTGACGTTGAGAGTCAAAGACGGCGGAAGTTCCGGAGGGGAGGGAGATAATTTCAAGTTGGGCGATGTTTCCGTTGACGGGGAGAAAAACCTCGTTCATGCCTGCTTTGAGGGTGGTGACTTGGGTATCGGAGCCGGGAGAGCGATAGATGAAAGTTCCTCCGGAACTGATAATGCTCCATTGGACGCGCTTGGCGGGGGCGGTGGATTTTTTTTCAAGGAGGCTGCCGGGGAGAAGTTCAACGGTTGTCCAACCGCCGAAAGAGAAAGGACCGTGATCGAAACGAACTTCGGGATAATTTTTCTGTTCGGGGAGAATTGTTCCAGCGGGACGGACAAGACGCATGATGAAACTTTCGCAATTTGAGCGGTAAAAATCAAAAGAGAAACCGACAATCCAGACGGATACCAGTAAAAGGGCGGTCAGATTGAGAAATTTTTTTCTGTTACGGGAAAAAGTTTTCAAATAAAACACAAGGAACGCGCCTCCGGGGATGGTGACAAGGGGGATGATCGGGGCGCGGAAACGTGACAGAATGTAAAAAACGGCAATGGCACCCCAGTAAAGGAGAATAAATCCATAGAGGAGAATTAAGCTCTTTTTGCGGGAAAATATTTTCTTTGCAAAAAGCAGTAAACCGGCAATTCCGAGGGCAAGCAGAACGGCACTGCTGCCGGGATACATATAGCGGAGAATGATACTGTGCTGTCCTTCGCCGTAAAGAGAAACGTTGTTGGGAATTTCTCCTGCGGTCCAGAAAAGCAGGAGTTTGCGGAATTGGAGTTCGAGAAATGCACCGGGGGAAGAACAGAGCATATCCCACATCTGACGGGGAACGGAAACACCTTCAGAGGCTTTTGCCATTGCCCGGTGATAGGCTTCGGGGTACTCCATGGGACCTGCGGGCAGACCGATATTGCGTCCGCCGGGGGGAGCCTCCCAGGTGTTGCCGAGGGCAAGAACGGCATCTGCGGCGGTACTGGGACCGGTCAGACGTCCCTGAATACGGGTGTTGTGCCAGATGAAAGGCAGCTGAACCAGAAATAAGGGAAAGAGAAGAACGAGAATTTTTTTGAACAGAAGTTTCTTGTTCCGCCAATTGCTGAGAATAAGAACAAACAGCAGAGCCGGGAGAAGAATCCAGAGATTGCCGCGGGTAAGAATTCCGATACCGAAAAATAATCCGGTCAGGAAAATATACCGCAGTTTGGAACGGTAGACCGCCAACAGAGCAAGATAAAAAATCAGCGTAATGTTGAATGTTTGCAGCGTTTCGTTCTGATGATAAGGCGTATATAAAATCAGCGGCACAGAAAAAGAAGTCATCCATGCGGCGCAGAGTCCGGCTTTTCTGTTGAAGAGTCTTGCTCCGGCAAGTCCGGTAAGAAATGCTGTTGCCGCACCGAGGAGGGATTGAATAATAATTACCTGCCAGACGCCGGGACCGGTAATCAAACGGATAAGGGGCAGAAATACAGCGTAATAAAAGGGCTGATAATAGAAAACACCCTTGTATTTTCCCGTTGCGATCTCTTCAGCCAGACGCATGTAGGTACAAAGGTCCGTGGCGCGGGAGGGGGTGAAAACGCTGTTGATACCGCCGTTGATACTGCCCAACTCATAAGCGGCAAACAGCCGCAGCAGAAAAGCTGCTGCGGCTGCAGTAAAAAGCAATGTAACAAATTTTCTGCTGCGTAAAGCGGCAGTCTTTTGAACTTTTCTGCTCATTACATGGTCATAAGTTCTTTTTCTTTGGCTCCGTACATGGCATCCAGAGAAGCGATGTAACGGTCGGTCATTTTCTGGATATCATCAAGCATCTTTTTGAGATCGTCTTCAGTTAAAGCGCCATCCTTTTCAGCCTTTTTGGCACTTTCGTTGCCATCGCGGCGGATGTTGCGGAGAGCGACTTTGGCGTCTTCAGTTTCAGCTTTGGCCTGTTTTGCAAGGGCGGTACGGCGTTCCTGGCTCAATTCGGGAATGGGCAGACGCAGAGCTTTGCCGTCATTCATGGGGGTAATGCCGAGGTTGGAAGCAAGAATTGCTTTTTCAATACCGGCAAGAGCCGAACGATCCCAGGGCTGAATGACCAGCAGACGGGATTCGGGGGCGGTGATGCCGGCGATTTCTTTCATGCGGGTCGGGGTGCCGTAGTAGTCAACCATGATGTTTTCGACCAGGGCGGGAGAGGCTTTGCCGGTACGGATGGCGGCAAAACTTTTCTGAAGAGCCTCTTCGGATTTCATCATGTGTTCTTCGATGTAGTCCATCAATTCGGTGATATCAACGTTGATAGCCATAATATAATTCTCCTGATTAAAAAATGAGTGTTTTATACTTGAAAGATACTATATCCCCGCCCCGCTGAAAATTCAATACCGTTTTTTTATTTTCAAAGGATTTTACTGTTTATGCATAACAGGAAAAGTCCCGAAACGGTGATTTCCCGTCGGAATATCCAACGGAGCTTTGTTATCAATAAGTCCCCAGCGGCGTGAAAAGGGCCAGAAAGTGATGAATGCTCTGCCGACCAGATTGCGGCGGGGAACAAAGCCGAAGAAGCGGCTGTCTTTGCTGAAACGGGAGTTGTCACCCAGCATGAAGTAGTGTCCGGCAGGAATCGTGATTTCACTGCCTGAAGTAATTTGTTCAATTCCCATATTCGACAGGTGTCCCTGATAGCCGCCTTTGCCGGAATAGACCTTTTCAAAACGCGGTGAAAAATCTTGCGCCTTTTTGAATTTCTTTTCTCCCGCCGGACGGATATAAAGCTGATTGTCAAGCAGTTTGATTGTATCTCCCGGCAGAGCGACAAGACGCTTGATGTAATAGTGTCCGCTTGAGGCTTCAAGGGGGGTACCGTCGGAATCAAAGAGATTTTCTGTGGTGAACACCATCACTTCTCCGCGCTGCGGCGGAAGAAGATAAATGCTGAAACGCTCTACAAAAAGATGATCTCCCCATGCGACACAACCGTCGGCAAGGACATCGCCGGTCTGATACTCTTTTTGAGGATCAAGCAGGGCATAGTCTGCAACTTTTACCGGATCGCCCGGCAGGGAATAAACTTTATTGCCGATGGTGAACTCAGTGCGGTCAAACAGCAGACCGGTCTTGTGCTTCAACGATTCAGGGTCCAGTCTGCCGGGAGCAGTTACCACGGCTTTTGCGCGGGTGTTGGCAAAGAGCAGTCCGCGCAGAAGAGACGGCAGTTTATGGACTTTTTCTCCCAACTCCTGATAGTGGATGCCGTAAAGCGTCGGCTGCATGGAACTTGTGGGAATGCGGAACGGCTGAAAATAAAGTCCGCGTATGCCGAAAGCAACGGCTCCGACAACTAAAAGCAAGTCAAGCAGGTTGCGGATGTGCGACGTGCTGTGCGGAAGTTTGATTTTTTCCATTGCCTTTTCAGCAGTTTTTACTGCCGCTTCAGGATCGGGATTTTCGCGCAGATTCCGGATTACCTCATCAAAAGCCGCTTTTTCATCGGACGAAAAAAGATCATCTCCGGCACGCCGTTCACTTACCAGTTCAGAGAGAAATTTTTTCCGTTTGCGGTTTTTGAGATATTTGAAAATCATATTGCGCCTTTGTTTTTCGGGGAGTTATCCTCAGAATTTAAGTTTCATGATTGCAGCTCTGAGCAGTTTTTCAGAGGTCTGCTCTTCAATCGGAATCTCGGCAATCAGAACATTGAGTGTTTTGTTGATGGCATCGCGTTTGAAACCAAGCTGTTCAAGAGCAAGCGCCGCATCATTGACTGCGTCGTTGGAGGGAAGAGCAGGAGTGCCGTCGCTGCCGCCGGTGAGGTCAAGTTTGCCTTTAAGTTCAACGATGAGTCTTTCGGCAGTTCTTTTGCCGATACCGCTGATTCGGCTGATGGCTTTAACGTCACCCGAGGCGATTGCCGCACTGAAGTTGCCGGCGGGCATGGTGCTTAAAACATTGAGAGCAAGTTTTCCGCCGACACCGGATACTTCAATAAGTTTGCAGAAAAGCTGTTTTTCTTCAGACGAATAAAAGCCGAAGAGCGTGATGGCATCTTCACGGACCTGCATGTGAATCAAAAGTTTGACTTTTTCGCCGGGATGAGGCAGTTTTTCAAAGGTGGAAACGGGAATCAGCACTTCGTAGCCGACCCCGTTTACATCCACAACGCAGCTTGATGCGCTGCTCTCAGCAAGGACTCCTGAGAGAAAAGCGATCACTTTTCCACCTCGATATCCAGAGAGATATCCGCCGCTTTGACCGAGTGCGTCAGTGCGCCGGAGGAGACAAAATCCACACCGATTTCGCCGATGGATTTGAGACGCTCAAGCGTGATACCGCCGGAGGCTTCAAGTTTTGATCTGCCGGCAACGATTTCAACCGCCTTTTTCATGGTTTCGTTATCCATGTTGTCAAGCATGATGTATTCCACACCGGCTTCCGCTGCCTGCGCCACTTCGTCAAGGCAATCGGCTTCAACTTCAATTTCAAGAGCCGGATAAGCTTTTCTGGCACGTTCAACAGCGCGGGCGATGGCACCGTCACCCTCAAGGGCGGCAAGTTCGCGGTGGTTGTCTTTAATCATAATGCGGTCATAAAGACCGATACGGTGATTGGTTGCACCGCCGACGGCAACGGCATACTTTTCAAGATTGCGGTAGCCGGGAGTGGTTTTGCGGGTGTCCAGGACGACAGTCTTGTATCCCTCAAGTTCTTTGGCGTAGCGGTAACTTGTCGTGGCAACGCCGCAGAGACGCTGAAGGAAGTTGAGAGCCGTTCTTTCGGCAGTTAAGATTCCGCGTGCGGGTCCCTTGATAACAGCGAGGATATCGCCGTAGTGACAGAGTTCACCCTCTTCAACCCGGGCATCGAACTCCAGCACAGGATCAACAAGTCTGAAAACACGTTCTGCGATCGGCAGTCCTGCGACGATCATTTCTTTTTCTTTGCAGAGCAGAACGGCGCGGCTTTCAGCGTATTCGGGTACGACAGAAAGAGTGGTCGCATCACCTGTCATATCAAGATCTTCATTGAGAGCCAGTTCGATCAGGTGGTCCGCGCGACCCCAGTCAATGGCACATAAACCGTCGTCATCCAAAATACTCACTTGAAAACTCCTTAAAGTTAGTTAACCCTCTTGCAGAATGCACTTTGAGGCAATTTATTAATATAGCATAGTTTTTTATATTTTTCCAATCCGTTTTTTGCGGACGGCAAAAAGCCGGGGATTTGACGGCAGTTCCGGAGTGTGTCATCAGGTTATCTGATTGAAAATTTTTCATAACGACGTTGAAAAATCCCTGCTGTTATGCTAATGTAAGATGAAGACATTTTTGTTTGAATATTTATGTTAGGAGATTTTCTGAAAATGGGTAAAATTACGATTCTGGGCAGTGCCGCCGCCGAAGGTGTTCCTGCGATTTTCTGCAACTGCCGCGTTTGTACTGAAGCATGGAAAAACGGCGGCAAAGATATGCGTTTGCGCACCGCCTACAAACTCAATGACCGCGTGCGGATTGATTTCGGTCCGGATTCAATGGCGCAGGAGTATAAATTCAAACTCCACTCCGAAAATCTCAAACATCTGTTTATCACCCACAGCCATGAAGATCATTTCAGAGTTGAGGAGTTAATTTACCGCCGTCCCGGATTTTCTGTCGTTGCTGAAGATAACATCCTCAATGTCTACGGTAATGTCGGTGTGATGGATGCCATTTATACCGCCTACGCCAAAAGACGCTGTAAATTTGCATTTTACCGGATCAATCCGGTGGAAATTCAGGCGTTCATGCCTGTTGAACTGCCTGAAGAGGATATGACTTTTCATCCCTTGAAAGCCAATCACATGCCCAGCGAACAGCCCAATTTTTACATCATCCGCCACGGTGAAAAGTATCTGATGATTGCCAACGATACCGGATATTTCTGCGAAGAGGACTGGGTGTATATTGCGGCTCTTAAAATCCGTTTTGATGTCGTTATCACCGATTGTACCGGCGGTATCCTTGACAACCGGGACGGACACATGAGCGGAAAATATGTCCTTGCCACCAAAACCCGACTTGAAGAGATGGGATGTGTGGATAAAAACACTCAGTATTTCATCAATCACTTTTCACATAACGGCCGCCTGACCCATGCCGAACTTGAAGCACATTACAATCCGCACGGCATTCAGGTCGGTTACGACGGACTTGAAATCGAATACTGACGGAGCAGAAAATGGCATCTGATTTTGTTCACCTGCATCTGCATACCCATTACAGTATGCTTGATGGCGCCTGTACCGCTTCCGGATTGGTCAAAATGGCTCAGGAAATGGGCATGGACTCCATCGCCATCACAGACCACGGTTACGTCGGCGGTGCCGAAGAGTTCCATCGTGTCCTGACCAAAGCCGGAATGAAACCCATCATCGGCTGCGAAGCGTATGTTTCTCCGACCAACCGTTTTGACCATTCTGCAAATGTGCCGCATATCAAGGGACACCACCTTGTGCTGCTCTGCGAAAATGAAACCGGTTACAAGAGTCTGTGCAAATTGATTTCCGAAGCCTGGCGGACGGGTATGTATTACAAGCCGCGTATGGATAAAGATCTTCTGCGTGAATATCACGAGGGATTGATTGCTCTTTCTGCCTGTATCGGCGGTGAGATTCCCAGTCTTTTCCTTAACGGAAATGATAAGGCGGCTGAAAAAGCTCTTGATGAATATCTTGAAATCTTCGGTCCTGACAACTTCTTCCTTGAGATCATGGATCACGGTATGGAAGAAGAAACTCTTGCCAATAAAAAGATCATTGAGCTTGCCCGCCGCCGCAATGTGCCGCTGGTGGCGACGAACGACGTCCACTATCAGAGAAGAGAGGATGCCGAAGCGCATGAAGTTATGCTCTGTATCCAGACCGGAGCGAAGTTGAGCGAGCCGCACATGAAGTTTTCCGCACCGGAATTCTACTTCAAGAGTGAAGAGGAAATGCGTAAACTCTTTGCTGAAGTGCCGGATGCCATCACCAATACCAGACTTATCGCAGAACGTTGTTCCGTTGATCCCGTCAAGTTCCGTTACGGAGAAAACCATTATCCTGTCTTTTATCTTCCCGACGGTTCTGTTCCCACGGGACAGACTTTGCGCGAAATCTGCCTTGACAATATGATGATGCGTTACGATTTTGACGGACGCAAAGAAAATCTCAACGAATATGAAAAGTCCATCATTGACCGCATGGATTACGAGTTGGGCATTATTGAACGTACCGGATTCTGCAGTTACTTTATGGTGGTGTCGGACTTTATCCGTTACGGAAAAAATATCGGTGTTCCCGTAGGTCCCGGACGCGGTTCCGGTGCAGGAAGTCTGGTCGCCTACCTGACCCTTATCACCGACATTGACCCCATGCGTTACGGATTGCTCTTTGAGCGATTTCTCAACCCTGAACGTGTCAGTCCCCCGGACTTTGATATTGACTTCTGCGAAAAACGCCGTGTTGAAGTTATTGAATACGTCCGTCAGAAATACGGATTTGACAACGTGGCGCAGATTTGTACCTATGGATTGCTCAAGGCAAAAGCCGTTGTCAAAGACGTTGCCCGTGTGATGGGACTGGATTTTGAGTTCGGCAACCGCCTGACCAAGATGATTCCCGAAGAACCCAAGATGACCGTTGAAAAGGCAGTGAATCAGTCCGAGGAACTGGCGGCTCTGGTTGAAAGCGATCCCAAAGTCAAAGAGGTTGTGGAGTTTGCCAAAGTTCTTGAAGGCTTGAACCGTCAGACCGGCGTTCACGCGGCGGGCGTTATCATCGGTGACCAGAGACTTGACAATCTTGTGCCGCTGTCGCGCAGTGCCACGGGGGATATGGTTGTGCAGTATCCCAAAGAACCCTGTGAAAACCTCGGTCTGCTCAAAATGGACTTCCTCGGTTTGCGGACTTTGACCATTATCCGCAATGCGCTGGATATGATCAAACAGCAGCATGGTGTGGATATCAACCTGTCAAAACTGCCGCTTGATGATAAAAAGACTTATGAGATGCTCCAGAAAGGCGATACGATTGCGGTGTTCCAGCTGGAATCCGGCGGTATGCAGAATCTGTGCCGCAGTTTCGGTGTGGAAACCATTGAACACATCATCGCTCTTGTTGCACTTTACCGTCCCGGTCCGATGCAGTTTATTCCGCAGTTCATCGCCCGTAAAAAGGGTACTGAAGAAATCGTCTACGACCATCCCAAGATGGAAGAGTTCCTCAAAGAAACCTATGGTATCATGGTTTATCAGGAACAGATCATGCAGGTTGTGCAGGCACTTGCCGGATTCAGTCTGGGCGGTGCGGACATTCTCCGCCGTGCCATCGGTAAGAAGAAGGTCGATGTCATGGCGGAACAGCGGGAAAAGTTCATCGCCGGATGCAAGGCTGCAAGCGATATTGATGCCGCGCTTGCTGACCAGATTTGGGAAAAAATCAAGATCTTTGCCGGTTACGGCTTTAATAAATCCCACTCCGCAGCTTACGGTGTGGTCTCCTATCAGACGGCATTTCTTAAAGCCAATTATCCGGTGGAATTCATGGCAGCGGTGCTTACCGGTGAAATCGAAAACGCCGAAAAACTCGCCTTTTTCATCAACGAGTGCCGCGAGATGGGCATTGAGATACTGCCGCCGGATGTCAATACCAGCAACATCCTCTTTTCCGTGGACAAAGGGCGTATCCGCTTCGGTCTGGGCGCAATCAAAGGTTGCGGTGAAGCCGCCGCCAGCAAAATCATCGCCAGCCGTCAGGCGGATGGGCCGTTTACCAGTTTCCTCGACTTCTGTGAACGCTGCGGATCGGATATCAACTCCCGCATGATGGAGTTTCTCACCCGTTCCGGA
>JAZQYS010000631.1:0-11169 GCA_045633645.1 Victivallaceae bacterium
AAAAAATCCCTTTGCAAATTTTTTGAATGCATGATTCAGTTCTGCTGAACGTTGAGCCCTTTGTATGGCTTCAAGCTCCGCAGCCCTGGCTTCTGCCTGAATTTTTGCGGCTTCTGCTTTTTTGAGTTCAGCTTCAGCCTGTGCTTTAAGAGTCTCCGCCTCTGCTTTTGCCCTGATTTCTGCCTCCAGTTTGATTTTTCCTTCTGCAGCCCTGGCTTCGGCTTCTGCCTGGATTTTCGCCGCCTCTGCCTGAAGTTTTGCCGTTTCAGCCTGAATTTTTGCTACTTCAAATTGAGCTTCAGCTCCGCAACTTTCATCAATGGATTCTGTTGCATTCTCATTCAGGGCATCATCGTCAACAGCATCTGTTTCTTCAGTTTCCGATGCAACTATGGACATGGAGTCATCAGTTTTTTTTTGCCTTTAAAATCAGTAGTTGTATTTCCAGATAAGGTTCAATATCCCAATGATATTCTCTGCCTTCAACACACCGGCTTTGGCAAAAATCAACAGGAGTACCGAAGTCGCCTTCAACATCAGCAGTTTCTGCTGCACCATGTTCCAACAGCAGTTTTACTAAATCAACCCGGCCATCATTCACCGCATTGTGCAACGGGGTGTTTCCTCCTTCATCCTGCGCATTGACATCCGCGCCGTTATCGATCAAAAACTTTATTACTTCAATCGCATTTTCAGCACTCCAGCAGAGATCTATCAAAGGAGTCATCCCCCCCTGATTTCTTGCATTGACATCCGCACCGTATTCAACCAATATGCGCAGGGAATCAATAGTTTTGCTTTTAAAATAATCTTTTCTGCCAAGGGTGTGCATGGCTGTATTTCCATAGTCGTCACGGATATCGGGATCCGCACCATAGTCCATGAACAGCTTCACAATTTCAGTTCTGCCCACAGCATAATGCAGAAATGGAACTCCCTTCCCGCTTTTGGAGTTAGGATCCGCCCCTGCTTCAAAAGCGACTTTAAAGTGTTCAACGGTGACTGCATTTTCAAGCAATTCATCCGGAGACAAATCCCCGTTGTCCTCTGTATTTTCAGCTGAATCATCAGTATCGGCTTTGAACAAATGCGGATAATCACGTTTTACCTGTTCTTCGCAGCCGGATTCTGTAAACGCATCGGAAGCGATTTCTGTTACGCTGTCGGGAATCGTAACATTTTTCAGCTCTTCGCAGTATCCAAATGCCCCGGAACATATCTTTGTAACTCCCATGGGGATATTGACACTTTTCAGACTGGTGCAAATACAGAAAGCTTTTTCCGGAATAACTGTTGCGCTTGAAGGAATGTTAACTGCAGTTAAAGACTCACACCCTGAAAATACCGATTTGCCCAATACTGCAACACTCTCCGGAATCTCAATATTCTCCAGGGCGCTGCACATTTCAAATGCAGATTCCCCGATAGATGTGACATTTTCGGAAATAACAACACTTTTCAGATTTCTGCAAAAAAAGAAAGCTTTTTCCGGAATAACTGCAACACTCGTAAGAATCTCAATATTCTCCAGTGCGCTGCACCCGCTGAATGCAGATTTCCCGATAGATGTGACACTCCCATGAATCTCAATATACTCCAGTGCCCTGCAATCTTCAAATGCAGATTCCCCGATAGATGTGACACTTTCAGGGATAATAACACATTCCAGTTCACTACGTAAATAAAATGCCTTATCGCCGATAACTGTCACTCCGTGCGGGATTAAAATTTCAGTTTCCCAGGAGTTCAGTTCCCAGGCATTCACCAATGTTTTTTTATCATCACTGAATGTGATTCCCATCATTTCAAGTTCACTGATTTCTGCAAAAAAATTATCTGTATCCATTTTATCTCCGTTTTGGGGTAATGTTATTTTTCATTCCATACAGTATAGCACAGAATTATCGTTTTGTCAATAAAGTTATTTTTGATAATAACTCACGACTGTCCGGTAAAAATTTCCGGACTTGATTGAAATTGTCGGGACTTGTTATATTAAAAACGCCAGAATCGTTGATCTTTAACCCGAAAATCCCAAACTATGCATTACAATAGCATCTATTCTCAACTTTTCAACTTCATCCTCCGATATCGTCTTGAAAAAATCGTAAAAAATCCAGTGGTGACTGATACTGCAAGTATTTTACCGCTATCAGAGCTGCAAAAGATAATATCTCCATTCTGCCGGACAGCATCTATACCACTGACAAATGGCACTGCGATTTGGACTGGCTCCAGGCTATATCAAGTGCAGGAGCATTTTTTGCGACCAGACAAAAACAATGCTCAAATCGAGTTCCCCGGACAGTAGTGATAATAACTGAAAATGTTAAAAAGTTAACAGCAACTCTAAAAAAACGGTGCTTTCTCCGACAGCGTTGATAAATTTTTTGACAGATTGCAAAAGCGGTCAAGAAAGAGGCAACACCCGGAAAATGCTCCCTGTCCGGACTTTTGCAAAATGCAAAAAAAGCGTAACGGAAGATTGGACACCGCCGTCATTATATGGAATATTTGTGAAACTTTTTGAAAAATTTCTTATTTTTTACTGGAAAAATGTTATTTCATGCGGTATTGTATATGACAAGCCGCAAGGCATGTTCGGTGCAACCCCGTGGTGTAATGGTAGCACAACTGGTTTTGGTCCAGTTAGTCTAGGTTCGAGTCCTGGCGGGGTTGCCAATTTTTTTATCCGTAAAAGTTTATCAAGGACATATCTTTATGGAATACAATGTTTGCCGGATGAATGGTCCCGTTGATTTTTCCTGCGGTTTGAACAGCGGCTGCTGGAAAGATCTGCCGACTCTTGAAATCAATAACGCCCTCCCCGAAAGTACCGCACACCGTCCTCATACGATTGCCAAACTCGGTTATGATGACAACAATCTCTATCTGCTTTATGAAGTGGACGATCAGTATGTCCGCAGCATTGAAACAGAATATAATACCGATGTCTGTCTTGACAGCTGCGTTGAATTTTTTGTTCAGCCCCGCGGAAAAGAATATATCAACTTTGAAATCAACTGTTCCGGCGTCATGCTGGCATTTTTCATCTCTGACTGGCACCGCGATCCCGTCACACACGGCATTGCAAAATATTATGCGTTTCAGGAAGAGGATTTCAAACAGTTGAACGTTTATCACACCCTCTCCGGAAAAATCGAAGGTATGACCGATCCCGTCAAATGGAGTCTCGGTCTGCAAATTCCGTTGACTTTACTGCGGAAATTCTATCCTGATCTGGAGCTTAAAGCCGGCGAAACCTGGCGCGCCAACTTCTACAAGTGCGGCGGCATGAAGGGATACGATCACTGGCTGACCTGGAGCCCCATCGTCGGAGAACTCAACTTCCACCTGCCCCAGTTCTTCAGCGATCTTAAATTTGTCTGAAGTTTCAACTAATTACAGGAACGGAATCCCCGAAAGGAGATTCCGTTTTTTCATTTAATCGGCCGTTTGCGGCATAAGTTCACTCATTCGTTGAACTTGAATCCATCTTTTTAATCTGAAAGACTATTCCGGACTCAGTTAAAAAACATTGCCGTTTTCCACCAGGCGGATGGAAAGATTTTCTCCGTCAAAGAATCCGAAAGTCTGCGGATTGCCGCCTTTGGGCAGTGAAATTGAGCCGGGATTGAAGATGGTTATGCCGTTATCAAGCGTTTCCAGAACCGGCAGATGCGTGTGTCCGTGACAGAGCACCGTTCCGGCGGGAACAGGCGGAAGATTATTTGCATTCCACAAGTGTCCGTGCGTTAAAAAGAAGCGCTTGTTTTCTGTGACAAGTTCTGAAAAATCTGCCATAACGGGAAATTGCAGAAGCATCTGATCTACTTCAGCATCACAGTTGCCGCGGACCGCGATGATTTGCTCTTTGCGGGCGTTGAGCATTTCTACGACTTTCGGGGGATCGTAAAACCCGGGAACACCGTTGCGCGGACCATGATACAGGGCATCTCCGAGAAGAACGATTTGATCGGGCTTCAGATTTTCAGCGTGTTTAAGAACTTTTTCAAGCGTTCCCGGAACACCGTGAATATCGGATATAAACAATATTTTCATAAGAAATTCTCCTTTGCAACGTATATTTTTCAGAGATCGGTTGAACTTACCGTTTTGTTGATACTGTCAATGATTTTGATGTATTCCGGAATCGGCATGAGATTCTTTTTATCTGCGGCGATTTGTTTACCCGTTTGAGCGTCACCGAAAAGCAGTTCAACAGCGGCAACGGCGTTGATCTGGGAGCTTTTTACATAAGCTGCAAAGGGATCGGCAATGCCGTAATCAATACCGTGTCCGGTTCCTTTGGCTCCGGCAGCGTAAGCGTGTACGGCGGGAATGACTGTGGCGATATCGCCCATGTCGGTACAGCTGGAATAAAAATGCTGATTATCGTCAAAGAAGGCTTCCGGATCAAGAAATTCCAGACTGCGGCGGATGACATCTCCGAGTCCTGCATGGTCATACAAGGGCATATAGCCGTTGACGGTTTCGACAGTTGCTTCACATTCGGCGGCCTTGGCGGCGTACATCACAACTTTGTCAAAACGCTCATTGAGAGAGAGGATTTTTTCAACGGTGGGCGCTCGGAGCATATATTCCATGGAAACGGTATCAGGGATGATATTGACCGTATCTCCGCCGTTGGTGATAATGCCGTGGATACGGATATAGGGATCGTTGCTGTAAACCTCTCTTAACATGGCAATCGCATTGAGCGCAAGCGTGGAGGCATTGAGTGCATTGTGTCCCGCCTGCGGGGACGCCGCATGGCAGCTTTTGCCGTGGAACGTGATTTTTTTATTGACACAGCCGTTGTGGTCATTGTAACCGTAACCGGAACTCAGGTGGTGCATATAAGATATATCCACGTCGTCAAAGACACCTTCGCGCAAAAGCTGGGATTTTCCGGCAATGGAACCGATTTTTCCCTGATTCATCAACTCTTTGCGGTAATCCAGTTCAATACCTTCTTCGGCGGGCGTGGCGATGAGAGCGATTTTGCCGCACATGGAGTCAAGAACTCCGGACTTGAGCAAACCGATTGCGGTACCGATCAAACTTGCCGCGCTGGCATTGTGACCGCAGGCATGAACGGCGCCGGTTGTTTTGTCGCACTCGGGGTGATTGGGAAGAATCAGTGAGTCCAGTTCGCCCAGGATTGCCAATGTCGGACCGGGACGTCCGGTATCAATATCCGCTCTGAAACCTGTTACGGCGAGATTTGTTTTAACATCAAGTCCCAGATCCTGCAATTTTTTTACAAGGTAGGCGGAGGTATTGAATTCGCGGTAACCGGGTTCCGGATTTTTCCAGATGTGTTCTCCGACTTCAATAATCTGCTGTTGATTGGCTTCGATTGCCTGAACAACCTGTTTTTTAGCTTCTAAAATATCCATTTGCTTTTCCTTTTTTATCTGCTGCTTTACTATAATCTCAAGTTGCACGGATTGCAAGAAAAAAAGGATCAATCTTTTTCAAATACGTAATGTTTTGCAGATTTCAGAGAATAAAAAAGGCTCTTCGATTTGAGATAGGACCTCGTAATGATTTCCCGCTTGAAATTTTGTTTTTGCCAAAAATCGGCATTTTATGGACCTGGTGGACCGGATTGACAAAATGGACTTTTTTGTATTACTGCAAAAAGAAGTAAAGTCGTCCATTGGGTAGATAAACGTTAATGATTGACTGTATTTCTGAATGTCTCTTAACAAAATACTCCGCCTTTTTGAAAAGATCCTCCTTCGCACAATGCTGCGGAGGACAAGGCGGATAAAAATATACCGGAGGTTGCGTTTCTGCTTTTTTTTCCGTGAAAAAAAGTTTTTCTCCTTCACCGGCATAAAGCTCGTTTTTTAAGTGGAACTGTTCCCGATGTGTAGCTGATGTTTTTCTGAGATCATTTTTCCGGCATCAGCAGGAGTATCTGATCAAACCAAATCTTTTTGATCTTTTTGGAGCCGGGTTCGACCGTTTCAAATTTGACACGGAAAAACAGCTCCACTTCATCCTTGGGAAACACGCCGATAAATTCATCAAGTGACTGCTGAAAACGCCATGATTTTTGAGCAAATGCAAATCCCTGATGCGATAGTTTGACTTTGCCCAGTTTGTACCAGTTATATTTTCCGTCAAATTTAAGCAGATGAGTTGAAAAAGTTCTGCTTTGAGTCTTATCTCTGAACTTGTCATAATAACCGATCATAAAGGTATCTGTTATATGCTGGGGTTCTTTGATTGTCAGAGCAACAGCATGACCGTTTTCAGCTGCCGCATCTTTTTCCAGAATGCAATCATAATACCTGTTGGGTTTGATTGCACTGCCGACGTAACGGACTCCAATTTTACGTCCGGGAAAATCTTTGTGCGGTGTGTATTTGACCATGTCGCGGTTGATGAAGAAGCGGATATCGTCAAGCGAACTTTTACGCCTGTGAGCAGCAACAAAATAACGATCCTCTATGGCAAGGTAATCTTCCCATGCGCGCTTTTTGACATTCTCCCTTCCGGGAACAAGTGTTGCCGGAATCCGGTCGAGCTGCAGACGGCAGAGATCAAACTGCAGACGTTCGCGGCGGATCTTCAGCTGCAGTTCTTTGTCATTTCCGGCTTTTTTCCATGCAGTTTCAAACAGTTTTTCAGCTTTTTCAAAAAAAGCGGTATTCAAATTGCTCCTGAGCCGTACCGGACAATTCAAACTCATCTTTTCAACTGAAGAATTTTCTTCAACGATCATCCGGCGCAACGCTTCCATTTCCGCATAGGCTTTACCGTAAAACGCTTGCATGAAACGTATGACTTCTGTTTTGTAATCAAGCGAAAAATCATACATGAACCTGCGCCCGATGTAAAGACGCAGAGGATGAAAACTTGTCATCAGCGGAACACCGCATTCGGCAAATGTGCAGACCACATTGATTTTGGAATAAATTTTCAGATTTTCAGCAATGGCGGCACTGTTTTCGATCAGCAAACCGTTTCCGTGAAAAAGTACCCAGTAATCCCAAGTGAAAACCGGCAGTCTTTTACCCCACTGGATATGTTCTTCAAGAGCTCCTTTATTATTGGGATGAGTCAACGCACGGGCGCTGTCGCGCTTGACCCGGTTCCCGTCAAATTCTGTTCCCATCTGGGCAAGTCCCAAAATGATATTTTTCTCAATTTTGAAGTTTTCAGGCGGCGGAGTCTGAGTGTAATAATAGGCGGCTGCATAGAGTTTGACTTCAGGAAATTCTTTTTGGATCCCACGGGCAAGTTCATTGATAAAATCCAGCGAAAGAGCCGTCATATTTCCCAGTTTTTTGACCATTGCAGAACAATTATCACAAATGCAGGGATCGTAATTGTCATTGTAGCAAATGGCATAAATCTCAGGATAGTGCCCCTGTGCGGCAAACTTTTTCCGATCCTGACGGATAAAACCTTTCAAATCTTTAAGGAAAAGTTTCCGCATATCCATGTTTGAAAGACAGAGCGTTCCGGGACCATAAGGAGAAGTTGCCCGGACTCTTTTACCATGTTTTTTTGTCAATGCAAAATACGTCATAGGTACATCTTTGGGCCAGCGTCTGGTATAATCATACTCAGAGTGACATGCGCGGGGACTGCCGTAACATGGTGTTATGCCATACGCGATTTTTTCCGGATGCATGATTTCATTGAGAAAAAAGTTCTGCCGCTGGCGGCAGGCTGTCGGAATACGTCCCGGTTTTCCTGAATAATAGGTATAGACCGAACGCCACATGAAACCTTTGCCGTTTTTACAGCTGTATCCCTTTTTCCAAACCGGTTTTGTTCCGGGGATATGGGTCGTGAATTCATCAAGAAATATGATTCCGGCAAAGCGTTCCAGAAACTCCCATGCGGCATAAACGATTCCCCTGTGTCCGCCGGAAAGGATGATCTCATCCGCGGAGGGAGCAAAGATCCGCCAGTCCTCCATCCCCATTTTCAGATCGACAGGAGAAATGATGATCTGTTTACCTTCCGCTTTGGCTTTATTTGAAACAACTGCAACTTTTGCCGTTTTTCCAAGAAATTCTTTGATCTCCGCCGCTGCCATTTTTTCCGTAATCGAGGGCTTGTCAGACAGTATCACGGAATATTCCGTTTTTGCCCAAAGTACAAATACCGTGAGAATCAGTAATAAAGCAACTGTTCTTTTCATATGTTTCCTCTAACTTATTTCTTGAATTTGAGAATCCAAAGCTTGCGCGGATCTTCCATGTTGAACTTAAGATAGTTGAAGTCCGCCTTGGTCACATGCCCGTCAAGCATTCCGAGATTGGTAAATCCGTTATGCCGCAAACCGAATTCACGGTAGCAGACTCCCTGAGCACTGATCAAATTAAGTCCGCCCTGACAGAGATAGTAATAATCACCGCTGCTGGGATGATCCATATAAAGGTCGGCAACCATCGCCGTTTGGCTGGGCTTGGAGGCGGAGGTCAGTTTCTGAAACGGATACGATGCCTGAGCACTTGCCATTCCGGCAAAAAGATTGTAAACCAAATTGTTCCGCGGATTGGTCGCATTGTTCAACTTTGTTTCTTTAGGACAAATCAATTCCGGATAGCGGATGCCGGTGTGCCATTTGTCGCCGTGAATGTATTTGTAAAGGTTGCGGTACCACACTGTTGTTCTCGCAGTTCCACCGGTCGGATCGCCCGGTGCTTCAGCAGGCAGAACCCAGCCTTTATTTCCATCGGTATAAAACATGTGATAGTTCATGATCGTCTTGAAATTGGCCTGACAATTGCTCGCTTTGGCACTGTCTCTGGCTTTATTCAAAGCCGGCATCAGCATTGCTGCCAAAATTGCGATGATCGCAATGACAACAAGAAGTTCAATGAGAGTAAAGTTGACTGCAAAGATAGAGGGAAGTTTCTTTTTCCCGCCTGACGTTTCACGGAAATCGACGGTTGAACCGGATGCAAAAATTTTTCTGTCTCTCATTTTCATACCCTTTCAATAAATGAAACTGTTAAAAATCATCAGTTGCCGAATCTTGATCATAAATGTGCGCCGAAAGCCTTCAATTTTTCTCTGACTTCAATGCCGTCGATTTTATCAGGCATGGTACCACGCTGCGCCGCAAGAGCAGCTCCGATACCAGCCCCCTGTCCGATGGAAATGGCTGTCGGCATGATCCGTAAACTGCTGTGAACAACGACATCAGCCGAAACCGGACGTCCCCCCACGGTCAAATTGATTTTGTTTTCAGGAACGACACAGCGGTAAGGTATCTCATAAAATTCTCCGGGCGGGAGTTGAATGAAGTCAGTTCCCGGTCCCCACGGAGAGTGAAGATCGACATTGTACGCGCAACGGGCAATGGCATCAGGGAAACGCCTGCAGGCTTTGAAATCATCAAGCACAAGGTGGTAGAGTCCGTTAATACGGCGGCTTTCGCGGATCCCGATCTGAACAGCCATGGACATAAGTCTTGCATCGGCAAATTCCGCATGATCTTCTCTGAGCCAGTTGATGATCTCACGCATCTGTCTTCTGCCCTCAATTTCAGCGGCAGATAAATCTGCTCCGCAAGTGGCATCCAATCCAATGACCCGGGTCATGTTGAAATGCAGAGTGTTTTCATCTGCAACCTGAAAGGGAAAGATCACAACGCTGTGCCGCGGAGAATTGATTCTGCCGCTTTCTTTTGCCGCCACAAAAGATTCATTGAGTCTGGAACGCCATTTGACATCATAAGATCTGCTGCCGTCCGGTGCCTGCACAAACGGAATTTTTACATGCGAAAGTTTAAAACAAAGGGTCATCGGCTGACATCCGCCGCGTTCATCGCCCTGCTCAAAAGAACAGCCTGCCATCGCCGCCAGATGTCCGTCGCCGGTGCAGTCGACAAATGTTTTGCCCTTGACCTTGCCGAAACCGCAGCGGGTATGGCAGATCACTGCTGAAATATTTCCGGCGGCATCTTTTTCGACTCCGGCCGCAGTGTGATGATAAAGAATTTCAACACCGGCGGCAAGAAGCATATCTTCAGCCGCCAAAGCCGCCGCCTCTTTATTGATGGAACGGCAGGAATAATCGTTGGGATTGATGACGTCACGGACAATACGCTCCGGCAGATATTTTTTCATTTCTTCAAGCCACTGACCATAAACGGGATAATCAAGAGATTCGTCCCCCACATGACTTGTCATAAAAGGATGGACCTCCCCGATTGCCGCCATTCCACCTGCGACACCGTATTCTTCTATTACGAGAACTCTTGCGCCACACCAGGCGGCGGCAAGCGCAGCACCCAAACCGCCGGGACCGGCTCCGCAAACAACGACTTCGGCTTCTGCAAAAACAGGAAGTTCTTTTGAACCGTAGGAAACGCCCCGTGTCGATTTTTTATTTAACATATCCCCAAAAAATCCTTAAAAATTCAATTGTTTTGCAGATAATTTATCCCTTTTTTTCTCTTTTTACAATAGACTTTTTTGCTGTTTTGATGTATTTTATTCACACAGGCAATTTTTAAGAGGTATGTATGATATTTTCCAAAACAGCTTTGGACAAGGCAATAACAGCTTTTGAAAAAAAATTCAAATGCAATCTCTGTATGCATGATTATTGCGGGCAGCTGGATCACAGTATCCTGCCGCAGGAACATGTGAACCGTTATTGCACCGGAATCAAAAAAAATCATCAGCGGATAAGATCACGCTGTATTTTATTTGATCAAACTCTTTTGCAGCAGCAGTTTCTCAAGAGTCAGAAAAGTTTCTGGAAACAGTGTCCTTTCGGTGTCACGGAAGGCGTTTTTCCCATTCTCTCCGGCAACGAATTATCCGGCTGCATGTTTGCCGGTGTTTTTACAGGAGATCCGTCCGGCGAAAACGAAGTATTCCGGTACACAAAAATTCTTTCTTCTCCGCAGGAACTCCCGGAAATCCCCGATGACGAAGAAACGTTTTTTGCATTCGGAGAACTCATCGCAGAGAGCATTGCCACCTATTCAATGCGCCGGACCCCTTTCCCCGGCACTGCAAGGGAAATCGTTGCTGAATTTTTCAGGACACGTCACCGGCAGAATGTCGGACTTGACGATGCAGCGGAACTGTTGGGATTAACTCCTGCAAGAGCCTCTGAAAAAATCAAAAGAGAATTCGGACGGAATTTTGCCGTCCTGCTGACGGAACACCGGTTGAAAAC
>JAZQYS010000632.1:0-1555 GCA_045633645.1 Victivallaceae bacterium
AAGGGAAAAATAATGCAATACCGTTGTCCGCACTGCGATCGGGAACTGGAAAGAGAACTGTTCAAAAGAAAAGTTGTCTTCCGTTGTCCGGACTGCGGCGGACAGTATCTTACGGTTTCTGCACTGCGCGGGCTGGTTCAAAGCAAGACATTTGTCAACACCCTCTGGCGCAATGCCATGAATAGTCCGCACCCCGGCGTTCTCTGCCCCGGATGCGGAAACAGAACCCGGCAGGTTTTGCTGTTTACGGACAGACATTCAGATATTGAACTGGATGTCTGCACCCGTTGTCAAACTGTCTGGTTTGATCCGGCGGAACTGAACTCTCTGAAACTGAATGAAATTCCTGAAGAAAAACTTTCTCCCGAAGTAAAAAAAGCGATTGCGTCTTACGCAATAGCCCATGTCCGTGAAACAGCACAATACGAAAATGCGTCATCCGGATATGAAATCTGGAAAACCTTTCCCACACTTCTGGGACTTCCTGTTGAACAGGACGTCTCCCCGATCAAACGTATTCCTTTTATCACCTGGGCAGCGGCAGGAATATGCATTGCGGTTTTTCTGTTTACTTTTAAAGATTTGAAAACGGTTATCAATACCTTGGGATTTATTCCAAAAGAGATGTTCCGTTACGGCGGAATAACCTGGTTCAGCAGTATGTTTCTTCACAGCAATTGGCCTCATCTGCTGGGAAACATGTACTTTCTGCTGGTGTTCGGAGACAATGTTGAAGATGAAACCGGACATTGGGAATATTTGCTTCTGCTCTTTGCCTCAGGATTTTGTGCAACATTGACTCACCTGATATTTGATTTTCGCAGTACGATTCCCTGTGTAGGTGCAAGCGGCTTTATTTCGGGCATTCTTGCCTGTTATGCACTTTTGTTTCCGCAAAAAACGATTTACATCGGTTACTCCAGATCATTTTGGGGTTACGGAAGACATATCACCCTGCCCGCCTGGGCGGCTTTTATTCTCTGGATTGCACTGCAATTTCTGGGAGTCTATTTTAATTCATCGAACAGCAGCACGGCTTATTTCGCCCATCTGGGCGGTGCCGCGGCAGGTGCAGTTGCAGCAATTATTTATAAGGTAAAACGCGACAATAACATTCCTATCCCTGATCTCTATCAGAAATTAAACCGCCGTAAACACAAACTGCAATAACAACTGACAACGCAGAAAAACACTTAAAAATCGTGTTTTCCCGCATTCAAAAGTTGACCGCGATACAATGCAGAAGTCCCCTCCGGGACCCAAATTGTTCCCCTGCCCTTTTCATACTCAACTTCAATGGCTCCTAATCGTGAGGGATGTCGGCAGAAAAATTTTTCAAGATATCCCGGCTGAGGATCAAAAACAAACTCTTTAAATCCTGCTTTACAGGGACGGATTCCAACTATCCATCTGGGAATAATATTGGCAGGAGCAGCACCCCAGGCGTGATTCCAGTCCTGATTGGGTTTGAGGCTGTTGCTCCACGCTTCCATGGAAACAGTTGACCCCTGCGCGATCATGTTGAGCCACGAACGTTCATCTTCGGAACGCATCA